>CAYSCB010000051.1:0-13520 GCA_964429335.1 uncultured Aquihabitans sp. | reverse complement strand
CTGTTGTGCAGAACCAGAAGGATCCTTCTGGTTCTGCACAACAGAACGGCTGGGGCGGCTCATCGGTCGCCCAGCCGGTAGCCGGCGCCGCGGACGGTGTGGATCGTGTGGGTGTCGAAGGGCGTGTCGATCTTGCGGCGGAGCGCGCTGATGTGCACCTCGACGACGTTCAGATCGCCGTCGAAGTGCGCGTCCCAGACGTTCGCGACGATGTCGGACTTCGTCACCACCTCGCCACGTCGACGCATCAGGTACTCGAGGACAGCGAACTCCCGGCTGGTGAGGGTGATGTCGACCTCACCTCGCCGGCACGTGCGCGCGATCGGATCGAACTCCAGGTCTCCCACCTCCAGGCGTACCGGTCGCTCGGGTGCCCCACGCCGGATGAGAGCCCGGAGGTGCGCGAGGAGGACGAGGAACGAGAACGGCTTGGACAGGTAGTCATCCGCGCCGAGGTCGAGCGCCTCGGCCTCGTCCCACTCACCGTCTTTGGCCGTGAGCATCAGGATCGGTGTCCAGACCCCCGCCTCGCGGAGCCGCCGGCAGACCTGATAGCCGTTGATGCCGGGCAGCATGATGTCCAAGACGATCGCGTCATAGGGATGCTCGCTCGCCATCCACAACCCGTCGTCGCCGTTGTCGGTGGTGTCGACGGCGAATCCTTCGGCCACGAGTCCACGCTTCAACGCAGCGGCGAGCCTCGGCTCGTCATCGACGACCAGGATCCTCATGATGCGCCCGATGGTAGGTGGAGGTTCATCACCCGACGGTCCGCCAGAGAAGCTGAAGCTCCGCTGAAGACAGCCCGTCGGACCTTCAGCGTGGCTACAGGCGCGTCGTCGCATGCTCGTCTCACACCGGGAGGTACCCGGTGTGAGACGAAGAAGGAGCCATCGAGAGATGACACCCCCCAGCAGGACCAAGCGGTTCGTGTACGGAACGATCGGCGGGCTCGGCCTGTTCGCCGGAGCGGCGGGCATCGCCGCTGCTGCCACTCGCCAGCCGTCGCCGACCACGCCCCCGGCGGCCAGCGCCGGGGCCGGCGACCAGAAGGGAACCACGGACCGCAACGAGGGCCAGGACCACAGCTACACCAGCTCGATCACCGTGCCGGAGACGCCGGGTGCGCCGGAGCTGAGCGACGCCGACGAGGCCAAGCAGCTGCAGGCGCTCGCCAAGATCAGCGCGGCCGACGCTGAAGCGGCAGCTGTCGCTGCGGTGCCGGGCAAGGCTGCGCCGGCGCAGCTCGAGAACGAGGACGGCAACGTCGTCTGGGAGGTCGAGGTCACCGCGGCCGACGGCAAGGTCACCGAGGTGAAGGTCGACGCCGGCAACGGCAAGGTGCTCCACCAGGAGGTCGAGGACGCCGACGAACACGACGGCAAGGACGACCACGACAAGGGCAGCCAGGACAAGGACAACCAGGCGAACGAGACCCAGGACGGTGGCAAGGAGGTGCAGGACCAGACCACGTCGAGCGCCCCGGCCAACTGAGCCGGACAGCAGCTCGTCGTACAGACCCTCCGTGGGGTGACCGCCTCCGTCCTCAGCCACGGGGTTGCGGTCTCCCCACGGTCGCGTCTGGAGTCCGGGATCTCGATGTTCTCGGTCCGCCTGAACGACGTGATCCGCCTGAACGACCGGAGGTCCTCAGCGAGACCGCCGTTCGGTCGGGGGGTCGGTGTCCACTGGACGCGGGGTTCCCGGGAGCCTCGATCACGGATCTCGCCGACTGAGGACATGTCGACCTGGATCGAGGGGTACCGAAGACTCTGGGACGCTCGCTTCGACGAGCTCGAGGAGGCCATCAGGGAACTCGAACAGAGGGAACGATCAGATGGACACGCCAGTGCACGGTGAACCCGGCCCGATGAACAACGTCACGAAGGTGGAACGCACATCCGATCGCGAGGTCGTCGTCACCCGAACCTTCGACGCTCCCGTGCACCTCGTGTTCGAGGCCTGGTCGAATTCGGACCTGTTCAAGCGCTGGTGGGTGCCGAAGTCGATGGGCATGACGCTGCACTCCTGCGAGATGGATGTCCGCCCCGGCGGGACGTATCGCCTCGGATTCGGCGGTGACAGGAACTTCTTCGGTCGCTACCTCGACGTCACACCGCCGTCACGCATCGTCTGGACGAACGACGAAGGCGGAGAGGACGGCTCGGTCACCACCGTCACGTTGACCGATGAGGACGGAGCCACTCTGGTTGTCCTCAGCGAGCTCTTTCCCTCCGAAGAAGCGCTCGACGCCGATGGCGGTGCGGCAGACGCGATGCAGGAGACATTCGGGCAACTCGATGACCTGCTCGTCGAGCTCGGATCGAAACCCTGATCTGGTATCGATCCTGGCGCGGGAGGTTCCCTGTCCCCACCGACACCGACCTCGGCGGGTCGGCCGCACCGCCGCCGACCGCCGCCGACCGGCCCGGCGACACGAGCGCGAAGCGCACCTGCAGCGGCAGCATCACGATCACCGCGCTGTGAGACCGGGCGCTGCTCGGGCAGTCAGCGAAGCCGGTAGAGCACCTCACCTGCGTCTGGCACGACGAGGGTGTGCGGATCGGCTGCGAACAGCTCGGGGTCGACCGCTGCGGGGTCCAGGTAGGACAGGTTCACCGACTCGACCACCTCACGGGGGATGCCGGTCGCGAGCGTCACGGTGACCCGCTGGTGCTCCTCGCCGGTCGACGCATCCCACGTCCCCGATCCGTAGAGGTGCGTCGAGTGGGCGAGCTCGCCCCACGGGTGGTCCCGGTACCGGTCCCAGTGAGCGAGGAAGAAGTCGCGGCAGTGGTAGCCGACGTCGAGGAGCCCCGGGTGCGTTGCGGCGATCTCCGTGATGTGCGGCGCGTACAGCACGACCTCGCCGCCGTCGGCGACGACCGGCTCGACCTTGTAGAAGCCCTTCGCCCCGGTCCACAGGTCGTCGTAGCGCGC
Organism: uncultured Aquihabitans sp.; assembly: GCA_964429335.1. Lineage (GTDB taxonomy): Bacteria > Actinomycetota > Acidimicrobiia > Acidimicrobiales > Microtrichaceae > Dermatobacter. The sequence goes on along the minus strand of CAYSCB010000051.1, from coordinate 10,580 downwards.
AGCGACCATCGACAGCACCCGGCGCGCCGGGCGGTCGAGGTGCACCACGTGGGTCGCCGCGGCGACCGCCGCCGCCTCGTTCCACGCGTCGAACGGGTCGCCGAAGGCTGCGAAGTGGATCGCGTCGGTGTGCTCGTCGTTGACGAGGCACAGCGCGTGGCGCTCGCCGGGGACCAGCGCTGCTGCTGCCTCGATGATCGCGCGCACCGGCGTCACCCCCGGCGTGCCGATGATCTCGCGGCTCGTGATGAGCGCACCGAGCCAGTGGGTGAGGTCGATGAGCTCCTTGCCCGACAGGCCGGGGAACAGGTACTTGTGACCGCCGGAGAACCCGACGACCTCGTGGGGGAGCACGGGTCCGACGATGAGGGTCACATCCGCGTCGGTGACGAGCCGGTTGACGCGGATCGCGACGTCCTCTCGGAGATGCCCAGCAGAGAGCTCCGCCACACGGGATGCGGTCAACGTGCCGAGGTGGGTGAAGGCAGACTCGTCCCACCATTCGTGGTTGACGACGGCCATCCCGGTCGGCCCGACCATGTCCGCAATCGCCGCGTCGGACATGGGTGCATGCGTGCCGAGGGCGACCACGACGGTGCAGCGGCTGACCCGTCCGCTGACGGCGCGTTCCAGAGCGGGGAGCAGCAGACGCAGGGGACAGCGTCGGGTCGCGTCGGGGATCACCACGCACAGGGATCGGCCGTCGAGGTCGATCCCGGCGAGCTGCTCCTCGAGGAACGCCGTGAGCTCGCCGTCGTCGAGGACGCCCTCCGCACCGCCGAGCGTCTGGGTCACCGGAGGACCTCCAGGACGTCCGGCCCCGTCCGCTGCAGCGCACGGAGCGCGTCGAGGACCTGTGCCGGGAACGCCGTCGGGGTGTCGTCGGAGAGACCTGCAGCGACGAGGGCCTCGATCCCACCCGAGCGCAGCGCTGCGACGAGGACCGGTCCGATCGGGTCGACGGTGTTGGCAAGCGTGCTGCCCTGCACCTCCATGCCCGACGCGCACGCCAGCCAGCAGGCGACGAGCGTGGCGTGGTCGGTCACGTCGAGACCACGCTGCACACGCTGCGCGACGACCGGCAGGATCCGCTGGCGGAGCTTCTCGGACCCGTCGGCGCCGACCTGTGCGCACGTGTGGCCGAGGGACGGGTTGGCGAAGCGTCGAAGCGACGTCGCGGCGAACTCCCGGGCAGCGGCAGCATCCCACGCGGCGATCACCTCGAGCGCCGCGTCGGCGATCCGTCCGGCGAACGGTCCGGCGACGGGGTGGGTCGCTGCCTCGGCGATGCTGGTGCAACCGGTGAGCAGTCCGGCGTACGCGAGCGCGGAGTGCGGGCCGTTGAGCAGCCAGAGCTTGCGGTGCTCGTAGGGCGTGACGTCGTCGACGACGACGACGCCGACGTCCTCCAGCGGTGGCAGCCCGTCGACGCGCGAGATCACCCAGGAGCGGTGCTCCTCGCACACGACCGCGGCCTCGTCGCGCAGTCCGAGCGACGCCTCGACCTCGTCGAGGTCCGCTGGTGACGTGGCGGGGACGAGACGGTCGACGACCGAGGCCGCGAAGCGCACCGCGTCGCCGATCCAGGCGGCCAGGTCCGCAGCGAGCCGGGCGGCGGCGTCGAGCACCGCGGCGCGCAGCACCGAGTCGTTGGAGGTGACGTTGTCGAGCGACGCGAACACCGGGGGGTCGAGGGAGCGGTCGCGACGGCCCAGGGCGCGGGCGATCACCGTCGGTGCCGCAGGATCGTGGTCGTCGACCCGGTAGCCCTTCTCGGTGACGGTGAGCGTGACGAGTCGTGTGTCCGGCGACGCGATCGCTGCAACCGCGGCGTCGGGGCCGGTCGAGACCTCGACGATCGACCCGACGATCGTGGGTGCCGCGGGTCGGTCGGGTTCGCGCACGGTCAGCGAGAACAGCCCATCCTGCGGGGCCAGCTGCTGTTCGGCGCGGTCACCTCGCAGCGACACGCCGTGGATGCGTGCCGGCCAACCCAGCCGCAGCAGGTCCTCTGCGTAGGTGGCGAGGTGTGCCCGCATGAACGCCCCGACGCCGAGGTGCACGATCCCCCTGGGGCCACCCCGGCCATATGCCGGCACGGCCTCCGGGTGGACCGCCGCGAGGGTCGTCGCGGTCAGCCGCGGTGAGGTCCCAGGGTGGTGCTCCGACAGCCCGGTGGTCACGGCTCGTCGGTTCCACGCCAGCGGCGTCGCAGGAGGTGCGCTGCCGCCTTCGGTCGACGATCTCGTGTGAACACGCCCTTCTTGTTGCCGTCGACCCGGAAGAACGACGCCTTCGTCTGGAAGTCCGCGAAGTTCCACACGTGCTCGCCGACCACCGCGTCGATGCGGTCGAAGACACGGTGGTAGGTGTCGAGCAGGGCGGACTGGAACTCCTCGGTCCACATGACCGGTTCGACGGCGTGCAGGCCGGCGATCGTGTCGGCGCCGTACTCGGAGATGATGATCGGCTTGTGGTGGCGTTCGACCCATTCGCGCAGCTCGGCTTCCAGCTTCTCCTCGGCGGTGTCGAGGTCGCCGCCGTCGAAGTACCACCCGTGGTAGCGGTTCAGCATGAGGACGTCGGAGAGCTCCGAGACACGACACGAGCCGGGGCCGGCCAGCTGGAAGTTCGCGAAGCCGACCGGACGCGTCGGATCAGCGGCCCTCGCCGCGTCGAAGAGCGGCTCGAAGTAGCTCCGGGCTGCCTCGGTGTGCGACTCGGGCTCGTTCGCGATGCTCCACATGACGACCGAGGGGTGGTTGCGGTCCCGTTCGATCAGCTCGACGATCGCGGCGCGGTGCACCTCGCGGGTCCGGTCGCTGATGGTCTCGTCGGAGAAGGTCGGCTTGGCCGAACCGCCGAACACTCCGCCGGCGAGGCCCAGGTTGCGTCCGACCGCGGCGGTCTCGTCGATCACGACGATCCCCATCCGGTCGGCCAGGTCGAGCACCTCCTCCGCGTACGGGTAGTGGGAGGTGCGAAACGAGTTCGCCCCGACCCAGCCGAGCAGCTCGGCGTCGTGCACCATCGCGACGTCGTCGTGGCCGCGGCCCCGGAACGCGAGGTCCTCGTGCTTGCCGAAGCCCCGGAAGTGGAACGGCTCGTCGTTGATCAGGAACCTGGCTCCGTCGACGTGGACCGTGCGGATGCCGACGGGCTGGTGGTAGCTGTCGACGAGCCGGTCACCGTCGAGGACGTCGACGCGCAGGTCGTAGAGGTAGCCGGCACCTGGCTGCCAGAGCGTGGCGTCCGGCACGTGGATCGATCCGGTGGCGCCCTCGGCGGTGGCGACGACCGTGCCGGAAGCGTCCGACAACGTGACCTCCACGCGGAGCCCGTCACCGTCGACGTCTCCGACGAGCTCGCAGGAGTACTCGACGATGCCGTCGGTGCCGTCCCGGTCGGTCCTCACCGCCAGGTCATCGAGGTGGGTCGTCGACGTGGCGCAGAGGTGCACGCTGCGGATGAGGCCCGCGTAGTTGTAGAAGTCCTGGAAGTAGTGCTGGGTGCGCCGGCCGCGGTCGTCCGTGGTGATGGCACCCGGTGGGATCGACTCCCACGTCAACCGGTTGTCGACCGCGACGGTCAGGCGCAGCGGCCGGCCCGGACGGGCCAGCGCGGTGAGGTCGGCCTCGAAGGGCGTGTAGCCGCCCTCGTGCTCCGCGACGAGCGTGTCGTCGGCCCAGACCGACGCGCGGTGCGTCGCAGCATCGAAGCGCACGATGATCCGTCGGCCGTCCCAACCGGTCGGGACGTGGACGGTCCGCTGGTACCACGCCTCGCCGATGAGGCGCCGGACCGCCGGGTCGACGGTCACGTCGTCGAAGCTCGACGGCACCGGCATCGGGCGGGGATCCGGGAGCGGACCCCGCCACCAGCCCTCGGCTCGGCCGGTGCCGTCCGGGTCCGGGGCGAACTCCCACAGCCCGTCGAGGCGCTTGGTCTCGCGTGTCTCGTTGTCCTGCGGGCGCAGCATCGGCCGGCTCCTCCGTGGTCAGGTTGCTGGGTTCGCTGTCGCTGTCGGGTCGGCGGTGCCTGGCTCGTCTGCGGCGGTTGGGGTGTCTGCAGGGTCGAGCTGCTCGAGGATCGCCGCGGCGACGTCCTCAGCGGTCATGCGGTCGACGTCGATGGTGAGGTCCGCGAGCTCCGAGTACAGGGCTGCTCGGTCGGTCGACATCGCGGCGAGCACCGTCGCCGGGTCTGCTCCGAGCAGCGGTCGGTGATCACCGACCTGGACCCGTGCAGCGAGGGTCGAGGGCTGTGCTCGCAACCAGATGACCGTGCAGGTCCGGAGTGCCTGTCGAACCCCGGGGTCGAGGACCACGCCACCCGGTGCGGCGAGCACGACGTCCTCGCCAGCCTCGCCAGCCTCGCCATCTCCGCCGGCGATCGCGTCGAGGCACACCTCGCTCTCGAGTCGCCGGTACGCGACCTCGCCGCCCTCCTCCCACAGCTCGCGGACGGTGCGCCCGGTCCGCGCCTCGATCACCCGGTCCACGTCGACGAGGGCGGCGCCGGAGGTGGCAGCGAGGAGCGCTCCGACGGTGGACTTGCCGGAGCCCATGAGGCCGATCAGCGCCACGCAGCTCATGTCGGACGGGGTGTCGGGGCGCCGAGTCGGAAGGTCCGGGCCGCGAGTCCGACCGCGAGCTCCTCGACGAGCGCGAAGGCCTCGTCGTCGTGGATGCGGCCGTCGAGGAGCATCTCGGCGACGACGCCGGCGTCGATGCGGCGGGCCATGTCGTGGCGGGCGGGGATCGTGAGCAGCGACCGAGCGTCGTCGTTGAACCCCACGGTGTTGTGGAACCCGGCGGTCTCGGTGACGAGGCGCCGGTACCTGCGCATCCCTTCGGGGCTGTCGTGGAACCACCACGCCGGACCGAGCCGCAGCGCCGGGTAGTAGCCCGCGAGGGGAGCGAGCTCGCGGCTGTAGGTGCTCTCGTCCAGCGTGTAGACGACCAACGTCAGGCGGCGGTCGTTGCCGAACCGGTCAAGGAGCGGCTTGAGTGCACCGACGTAGTCCATCCGGGTCGGGATGTCGGCACCGACATCGGGTCCGAAGCGGTCGAACGCCGCCGGGTCGTGGTTGCGCCACGACCCGGCGTGCAGCTGCATCACCAGGCCGTCCTCGACGCTCATCGACGCCAGCTCCGTGAGCATCTGGGCGCGGAACAACTCGGCGTCCTCGGCGCTCGGCGTCGTGGCGCGGACCCGGTCGAACAGGCGTGCCGCTGCGTGCGGGTCGAGGTCCGCGGTGCGCGCTGTCGGCGGTCCGTGGTCGGTCGCGGTCGCCCCCGCGGCGATGAACGTGCGGCGACCCTGGCGGATCGCGTCGAGGTAGCCGCTCCAGCTCGACGTGTCCCGGCCGGTCGACTCTGCGAGCCGATCGAGGTTGGCCGAGAAGTTGGGTCGATCGGGGTCCACCACGTCGTCCGGCCGGAACGTCGGCACCACGACGCCGTCCCAGCCGCTCGCACGGATCGCCGCGTGGTGGCCGAGCTCGTCGAGCGCGGCGTCGGTGGTCGCGAGCGCTCCGATGCCGAAGCGGTCATAGAGCGAACGTGGACGATGCGAGTCGCGACCCAGCACCTCGACCACGTGGTCGTAGGCATCGTCAGCGTTCATCGACGAGAGGCGTCCCCGCCAGCCGAGCACGTGCTCGAGGGTGTGCTCGAACCAGATCCGTGACGGCGTTCCGGCGAACAGGTGGAGGTGCTCGGCGAAGGTGCGCCAGATGTCGCGTCCGTCGCTCCGCGCCGGAGACCCGTCGAGTGGCCGACGCCCCAGCGACTCGAACGCGATGCCCTGGCTGTGCAGCATCCGCAGCACGTAGTGGTCCTGGGTGATGAGCTCGATCGCAGGATCGTCGAACGGTCGGTCCTCGGCGAGCACCGCTGCGTCGACGTGGCCGTGCGGGCTGATGATCGGCAATCCCTGCGTGTGGGAGAGCAGCTCACGGGCGACGGAGCGGATCGTCGGGTCCGAGGGCAGCAGCCGGTCCGCCGGGGGACAGGTATCGAAGGATGGGGGCGATCCGGCCGGCACCCGGCGATGGTAGCGACGGCGGTCGGGCCCGCTGGCGTCGCGGCGTTGCTGGCCGGTGCGACCTGTCCGCTGCACCCGCTGATCGCCGGTGCGCTGGCCGCCACGTAGGCGGCCTCCCCGTCGTGGACGTCCTTGTTGGCGACGAGCGCCATGGTCGTCAGCATCTGTCGGGCGGCTCGGGTCATGTGGCGGGTGTCCTGCCAGGAACGTCCGGTCACAGCCAGGTCCCCTACGACGCCACCGACACGTGCGCCCCGATCGTCGTTCCGATCCGTCGCGACGGATGTCGCCGCGATCTCGCTCCGAGAGGGGTGATCGACCCCGCGCTTGCATCGCGACGTGGTGTCGCTATGATGACGACACAACGTCGATAACGGTCGACGTGGATCCAAGCCAGCGTCGATGAAGGAGACGCCCATGTTCCTGGCATTTCGGGACCTCCGACGAGGTGCCCGACGATTCGTCCTCCTGGGGGTCGTGATCGCCCTGGTCGCGCTGTTGTCGACCGTGCTGTCCGGTCTCGCCACCGGTCTGGTCACCGACAACATCTCGGGGCTGCGGGCGCTGCCCTTCGACCAGCTCGCGATGGCGAAGGGCTCCGACGCCACGTTCAGCCGGTCGATCCTGCAGCCATCGGCGCTCGAGCCGTTCGAGAAGATCCCCGGCGTGAAGACCTCGGCCCTCGGGGCCAGCTTCGTGAACGCGGCAGCGGTCGACGGTGGGCCGAGCCTGGACCTCGCGCTGTTCGGTGTTCCTGCCGACAGCTTCCTGGTGGACCGCGCCGATGCGCGTGCCGCGCTCTCGGGCACCCCCGGCATCGTCCTCGGCAGCGAACTGCAGGAGAAGGGGGTGAAGGTCGGCGACCGCTACACGATGGGTGGCTCCGGTGTGGTGCTTCCCGTCCTCGGATTCACCTTCGCCGGCACCTACGGGCACGCGCCGATCGCGTTCGCATCGCTGCCGACCTGGCAGCGGGTGCAGTTCGGTGAGCAGTCCGACGGCCGCTTCTCGGCGATCGCGCTCTCCGGCGGGACGGACCAGCAGATCGCGTCGGCCGACGCGGCCGCCGGCACCCAGACCTTCACCAAGACCGAGGCGTACGCCGGTTCGCCCGGCTTCACCGCCGAGACGACCACGATGTCGCTCATCCGGGGTTTCCTGCTCGTCATCTCGGCTCTGGTGATCGGCGCGTTCTTCACGGTGCTGTGCGTCCAGCGGACACGACAGATCGGTCTGCTCAAGGCGATGGGTGCGAGCAACGGCTACGTCCTGCGCGACGGCGTCGGTCAGATGGTCATCCTGGTGGCGCTCGCCTCGCTCGTCGGCGTCGCCGTCGGCACCGCGCTCATCGCGTTCATGAGCAATGGCGCCGCTCCGGTGGAGCTCTCGCCCGCCGCGGTCGCGACCGTGCTCGTCTCACTCATCCTCGCCGGCGTCCTCGGCAGCCTCGTCGCGTTCCGACGGGTCACCAAGGTCGAACCGGCCATCGCACTCGGAGTCGAACCATGACGATCCCTCTCACAGACACGACCGAATCCGGCGCAGCGGCGCCGCTCGTCATCGACGGCGCCCGGGTCGCGTTCCGCGACGGGCCCGAGAAGCGGGTCGTGCTCGACCATCTCGACCTGAGCGTCGCCGCAGGCGAGATGGTGGTGATCTCCGGTGAATCCGGCGCCGGCAAGTCGACGCTGCTCACCGTCGCCGGCCTGCTCCGGCGGCCCGACGCCGGAGAGGTCACGATCGCCGGGACGGCCGCGTCGGGGCTGTCGGATCGAGCACGCACGGCGTTGCGCGGCGAGCACATCGCGTTCGTCTACCAGTCAGCGAACCTCCTGCCGTCGCTGACCGCGATCGAGCAGCTCGAGCTGGTCGGTCACATCCGAGGTGAACGCATGAGCGAGGTGCGGGAGCGTGCGCGCAAGCTCCTCGGCGACCTCGACCTCGCCGAGCGCGCCGGTCAGCTCCCCTCCGAGCTCTCCGGCGGCGAACGCCAGCGGGTCGGGATCGCCCGGGCGCTGATGGCGTCGCCGAGCGTGCTCATCGCGGATGAGCCGACCGCATCGCTCGACCCGGCCCGGGCCCGTGCCGTCTCCGACCTCCTCGCGGAGGCCGCGCACGTCCGTGGCATCGCCACCCTCGTCGTCGCCCACGACCAGGCACCCCTGCGGGTCGCGGACCGCCACCTGCACCTCGACGGCGGCGCGCTTCGGGCCGTCGACGGGACTGTGGATCGGTCCCGGTCGACGACGGACGTCCTGAGCGGAGCGTGACGTCGTGCCCCGGATCAAGGCGGACAACATCGCCGAGCACGTGGCGCAGCAGCGGGCAGCGGTGCTCGACGCTGCGGTCCGCCTCTTCGTCGAGCGTGGCTATGCCGAGGTCGGGCTCGGAGACATCGCCGCCGAGGTCGGCCTGGCCCGCAACTCGCTCTACCGCTACGTGCCTGACAAGAGCCACCTGCTCGTCGAGTGGTTCCGCAGGTCGGTCCCGGATGCGATCGCGTCGTGGGACGCGGCGGTGGGTGGTGACGACCCGCCGGCGGTGCGCCTCCAACGTTGGGCGGGGACCTATCTCAGCTGGGCGGGCTCGCCGGAACACCAGCTCGTCGGGCCGCTCATGGACGTGCTGCCGGCGTTGGATGACGAGACCCGTGCTGAAGTGGCGGCGCTGCACGCCACGATGATGGACGTCGTCGCGGGAGTCGTCGCCGAGGCGGGGGTCCCGGCCGACGAGGTCGAGGGCGTGGTCGATCTCCTGTCCGGTGTGGTCCTCGGTGCAGCACGGATCCAGGGCCGGAGCGGGAGCGTTCCGGCGGCTCTCGTGGCCCGACTCGACGCGGCCGTCGCAGCGATCGTCGATGGCTGAGGTGACAGGGGTCGGGATGGCGCAGGCGGAGCCTCTGATCTACATCCACGAGCTGGTCGACATCATCGGTCACAACCGTGCCCGCTACCTCCAGCACATGACCGCGGACTGGTGCCCGATCGCCCGGGCGGAGCGGGACCAGCTCTGCCTCGGCGTGTGGGCGACGATCGGCTCGACCGGCGCCTGGCCGCAGGTCGTGAACATGTGGGAGCTGCGTGGATGGGAGGGTCTCGCCGCGAACCTCGCCCATGAGACGGCAAGGGGTCGTGACCAGGACCCGTCGCTCGCCGAGTGGTGGTCGGTGGCTGCGAACATGCGGCGCGGCGGCGTCGACCGGATCGTCGTTCCGACCCCCTGGACGCGCTCGGTCACGCGGCTGTGCGCCGACGGCGTCCGGGGCGAGGTGTACGCCCACGAGTCGTTCGCGGTGCCGCCGGGAGGGGTCGGGGAACTGCTCGAAGCTGTGCGTTCGGTCGGCCGACCTGCGGTGCGGTCACTCGGACTGGACGACGTCGGTGGCTACGAGGTCGCGATGGCGGACCGCTCCGAGGCGATCCTCATCTGGGCGATCCCGGACTGGTCGACCTGGGTGGCCTACGAGCGTGCGTGGGAACCCGGGGGAGCGCTCGAGGAGTGGGCGTCGGCGTTGCGGTCGATGCGCGCCTCATGGCGACGACATCTCATGGTCGATGCGCCGCTCGCACCCCTGCGGACGGGTCGCCAACCTCAGGAGTCGGACCGACGCCCCCTCGACGGGCGCTGAGCCGCGGAGGACCTCAGCGTGACAGGACGGCGACGAGGAAGTCCGAGTCGGCTCGGAACGGTCGGAGGTCCCAGGTCGCCAGCTGGAGGTCGACGATGAGCCCCGCCGCCTCGACGTCGGCCAGGAAGTCCCCGAACTCGTAGCCGCGGCCGGCGCCGAAGCCGATCACGAGCCGGCCCTGTGGGGCGAGATGGGCGCCGAGACGTTCGATGACCGCTCGGTGGGTCGCCGGATCGAGGAACGTCATCACGTTGCCGGCGGACAGGATGACGTCGAACTCGCTGGGATCGGACCTCGTGGCGAGGTCGAGCTCGGAGAGGTCGCCGACGAGCCAGGTCGCCCCCGGATGGACCGAGGTGGCCTCGGTGATCAGAGCGGGGTCGATGTCGACACCGACGACGCGGTGTCCGAGCTCGGCGAGCCGACCGCCGACCCGGCCGGGCCCGCATCCGGCGTCGAGGATCCGGGATCCCCGAGGAACCATCGCGTCGACGAACCTCGCCTCTCCGTCGAGGTCCGCCCCCTCGGCGGCCATCGTGCGGAACCGCTCGATGTACCACGCCGAGTGGCCGGGGTTCGCCTCGATCATCTGCAGCCATCTGTTGCCGGTCACGTCGGGCAGGGTATCGAAGCCACAGCAGCGCACTCGCCCGACGTTGGTTGCTCATACGATGAGCAGGGTCACTCCGAGGATCACGAGCGCGGCGCCGTAGGTCCGCTCGAGTCGGCGCGACGCGGTCCGCAGTGCCACGAGGGCCCCCATCCGCGACGCTGGCACCGCGGTCAGGGCGATCACCAGGGTCACCGTCCAGTCGATGTGACCAAGTGCTGCATGCACGACCGTCCCCGGTATGGCCAGGATGGCCGACACCGCGAGGCTCGCTGCGAGTGCGGGTTTGATCGG
>CAYSCB010000050.1:0-13563 GCA_964429335.1 uncultured Aquihabitans sp. | reverse complement strand
CAGTGCGACCTGCTCGTCGTCGGTGTCTGCCTCGGCGACGAGCAGCGCCACGGGGATCGGCTTGCCGGTGGCTCCGCCGACGCCCTCGATCTTGTCGGCCGCGATCTCCTCGAACGCGATCGACAGCGGCTTGCGCGCCGTCGATGTCACCTGCGGTGGCACGACCGTGCCCAGCGCGTCACCGAGCTGGATGTAGTACGTGTTGATCTGACGGGCACGACGAGCGGCCAGCGTGACCAGGGAGAACTTGGAACCAGCCTTGTCGAGGAGCACCTCGACGGGCGGCTGCATCATCGTGTTGTAGCGGTCGGCCACGGATCTCGGCTCCGGTGATCGGGGGACTCTCGGGCAGCGTCCGAGTGTAGTCGCTCGGCCGCTCCGATGGTCAGCTCGGGTGTTCTGCCGGCGTCCGGGCACGTGCGTCGGCGATGAGCGCGCTGATCTCGCCGACGGCACGGTCGAGGTCGTCGTTGACCACACGCACGAACGGCAGCGAGCGGGAGCGGGCGACCTCCTCGTCGGCCTTGGCGAGGCGCTGAGCGATCCGGTCCTCGGCGTCCCCACGGCCTCGCAGCCGCGCTTCTTGGACCTTGCGGTCCGGCGTGTCGACGAACACGAGCAACGCATCGGGGTGCAGCTCCAGGATCCGCCCGGCGCCCTGCACGTCGATCTCGAACAGGACATCGGAGCCGGCGGGCGGTTCGGGGAGTGGAGAACCCTGGCGGTAGTCGAGGAACTGGACCCACTCGAGGAAGCCGCCCCGGTCGATGTGGGTCTGGAACTCCTCCGGCGTCACGAAGTGGTAGGCGTCGCTGGACTCACCTTCGCGTGGCGCACGCGTCGTCCAGGACCTGCTGAGCCACAGCCGGTCGTCGCCTCGGACGAGCTCGCCCACGATGGTGCCCTTGCCGACACCGCCGGGCCCCGAGATGACCACGACCGCGGTTCCCTCCGGGAGGTACAGCCGACTCATGACGTCTCCGCCGGGACCGGGAACTCCGCCAGCACGAGCACCTGCTGATCCGCGCTGAGGTCCGCGAGCGCGAGGGTCTCGGACAGCCCGAGCCGGCTGAGGTGACGTCGCGTGGCGACCTTGCCGGCTCGTGGCAGCGACTCGAGCACGAACAGCAGGCGCGTCGCCCCGTCCCCGGTCTCCTCCACGGAGGACAGCACGTCGTCGAGGGTCCGACTGCCGCTCGACAGCTCGTGACGGAGCTCACCGCGCCGACGTCGTGCCGCGGCCGCCCAGTCGAGCGCCGCCTCTCGATCCCCGACCGGTGACGTCACCGGGGACCCCACGGCGCTCAGACCGCCGAGGCAACCGCAGCCGCGGCGGAGCGAGGGTCCTCCGCAGCGGTCACGGTCCGGCCGATGACGAGCAGGTCGGCACCGTTCGCGACCGCTTCCTGTGGCGTCGCCGCGCGCGCCTGGTCATGGCGTGCCCCACCGGCCAACCGGATGCCGGGCACGACCCGCTTGAGGCGCGGGGCGAGCTCACGGGCGGTCTGCAGGTCCTCCGCCGCGAGCACGAGACCGCCGCAGCCGCCTTCGAGGGCGAGGCGTACACGGTTCGGCACGATGTGCGGCGGTGCCGAGTCGTCGCTCGTGAGGACCGTCACCGCGAGCGCCGTCGGCGTCGGGAGACCCGCCTGGTGCGCACCGTCGACCAACCCCTCGACACCGGCCCGGAGCATGTCGAGTCCGCCGGTCGCGTGCAGTGTCAGGTACTCGACGCCGAGCGCTCCGAGGACGCGACACGAGCGGTTCACCTGCGTCGGGATGTCGAAGAGCTTGAGGTCCAGGAACACCTGGTAGCCCTGATCGCGCAACGCACCGATCGCGTCCGGTCCCGCAGCGCTGAACAGCTCGAGTCCCACCTTGGCGACACCGAACCACGGCCGCATGGCCGCGCCGAGGCGCATCGCCTCGACCAGGTCGTCGACGTCCAGCACGAGGGCGAGTCGCCGCCGCACCTCCTCGGGAACCTCACCGTCCACCGATGCCTCGGTCCCGGCTTCAGCCATGCGCTCCTCCGATCAGATCACGCACCCGGCTCACACCCGAGCGGGCACACCATGTTTCCACGCCGTGCAGGACGGCGCCGACAGCTCGCGGGTCGGCGAAGCTCGCCGTGCCGACCTGCACCGCCGACGCGCCTGCGAGCAGGAGCTCGACCGCCGTCGGACCGTCCACCACCCCGCCGACACCGACGATCGGGAGATCGGGGGCAGCGGCGTGGACGTCGTAGACGTTCCGGACCGCCACCGGGTGGATCGCCGGTCCCGACAGACCGCCTCCCCCGGCTCCCAGCACGGGGCGTCGCCGGTCGACGTCGATGACCATCCCCATGAGCGTGTTCGCGACCGTGACCGCCTCCGCACCCGCTTCGCGTGCTGCGAGGGCCACGTCGATGATCCGGTCGGTGTTCGCGCTGAGCTTCGCCCACCGGGGCAATCCGCACACCGCTGTCACGTCGATGACCTCGGCCGTCGCGGCCGGGTCGTGGGCGAAGAGGTGGGCACCCCCGTCGAGGTTCGGACACGACAGGTTCACCTCGACCGCGACGACCCGCCGGTCGATCCCGACGAGCTGCCCGGCCGCCGCAGCGAAGTCCTCGACGGTGCGGCCCCAGATGCTCGCCACCACGGTCGCGCCGGTCGCGAGGAGGCCGGGCAGCTCGCGCTCACGCCAGGCCTCGACCCCGGGGCCCTGCAGACCCACGCTGTTGATCATCCCCGACGGCGTGGCGTGCACGCGGGGAGCGGGGTTCCCCGGCCACGGCTCGGACCCGAGGGACTTGACGACCACGGCGCCGATCCTCGACAGGTCGACGTACGCCGCCAGCTCGTCGCCGTGGCCGGCAGTGCCCGATGCCGTCATCACCGGCGCCGAGAGCTCGACGCTGCCGACGTGCGTGCGCAGGTCGATGCCCGAGCGTCCGGAGCGTGAACGGTCAGTCCGTCGACGACGCACCGTCGCGTCCGTGATAGCTCTGGAGGCTGCGGACACCCATGTCCCGGGTGCTCCAGTCCTCGATCCCCTTCGCTGCGGCCAATGCAGCAGCGGCGGTGGTCAGCAGCGGGACCCGGGCAGATGCCGCCGCGCTCCTCAGGTGCGCTCCATCTGCTCGGGGTCCGCGACCACGAGGGCTGTTCACGACCAGGTCGACCTCACCGCCGGCGATGAGCTCGACGCCGTCGACCGCCTCGTCGCCGGCGCCCTCGACGGCGCCTCCGGCACCGTCGTCGGAGGCCGCACCGACGGTCCGAGCCAGCTTCGCCACCACCCGCGAGACCTCGATGCCGTCGGCGCGCAGGTGCGCAGCCGTCCCGCTCGTCGCCACCAGGTCGAAGCCGAGATCGCGGAACTGCCGCGCTGCACGGAGCCCGGCGTCCTTGTCGCGGTCGGCGAGCGACATGAACACGGTGCCGGAGGTCGGCAGTCGGTCCCCCGCCGCGAGCTCCGCCTTGGCGAACGCCATGCCGACGGAGCTGTCGATGCCCATGACCTCACCGGTCGAGCGCATCTCCGGACCGAGCACCGCGTCCACGTCCGGGAAGCGGTTGAACGGCAACACGGCCTCTTTCACCGCGACGTGATCTCCGGGCACCTTCTCCACGAGCAGGCCCTCGGCGCGCAGCTCGGCGAGCGTCGCACCGCACATGACACGGGCTGCGACCTTGACGAGCGGCACCCCGGTCGCCTTCGCCACGAACGGCACCGTCCGCGAGGCACGCGGGTTCGCCTCGATGACGAAGACCTGGCCGTTGCCGGGGTCCGCGGTGGAGCGCTTCACCGCGAACTGCACGTTGATGAGACCACGGACGTCGAGCGCGTCGGCGATCGAGCGGACGGAGTCCTCGATGACGGCGATCGTCGCCTCGGACAGCCCGATCGGCGGGATCACGCACGCCGAGTCCCCGGAGTGGACGCCGGCTTCTTCGACGTGCTCCATGATGCCGCCGATGACGACCTCGCCCGTGTGGTCACGGATCGCGTCGACATCGACCTCGGTGGCGTCCTCGAGGAAGCGGTCGATGAGGACCGGACGCTCGGCGGACAGACCGCCTTCGCGGCCGAGCGATCCGGATCCGGCGATCGCCGACCATGCACGGGCGAGATCGTCGTCGTCGTAGACGATCTCCATGGCCCGTCCGCCGAGCACGTAGCTCGGCCGCACGAGCGCCGGGTATCCGATGTGGGAGACGATCTCCAGCGCCCCCTCGAGCGTCGTCGCCGTGCCACCAGCGGGTTGGGGGATCTCCAGTCGGGCGCACAGCGACGCCCAGAGGTCGCGGTCCTCCGCTGCATCGATGCTCTCCGGCGCGGTTCCGAGGACGAGATCGGCAGGCAGCACGTTCGCGAGCTTGAGCGGAGTCTGACCCCCGAGGCTGACGATCACACCCCGCAGCGATCCACCGCCCTGCTCCGCCGATCGTCGCTCGGCGTCGATCACGTTGAGGACGTCCTCGGTCGTGAGCGGCTCGAAGTAGAGGCGGTCCGAGGTGTCGTAGTCCGTCGACACCGTCTCCGGGTTGCAGTTGACCATCACCGTCTCGTAGCCCGCGTCCGCGAGTGCGAAGCTGGCGTGCACGCAGCAGTAGTCGAACTCGATGCCCTGGCCGATGCGATTGGGGCCGGAACCGAGGATGATCACCTTGTCGCGACCGGATGGGGTTACCTCGGTCTCGTCCTCGTAGGTGCCGTAGTGGTACGGCGTGGTCGCCTCGAACTCGGCGCCGCAGGTGTCGACGGTCTTGAACGTCGTCTCGACCCCGGCGCCGATGCGGGCCGCCCGCACCGCCGCCTCGTCCAGTCCCCACAGGTACGCGAGCTGGGCGTCCGCGAACCCCAGCCGCTTGGCGCGACGCCAGGAACGCAGGTCCATGGCGGCGAGGGCTGCCGAGCCACGTCCCATCGACTCGAGGTGCTCGCGCTCCTCGGAGATCGCGAGCATCTGGTCGAGGAACCACGGATCGATGCCGGTGGTCTCGTTGATCACCGCTATGGACACGCCACGTCGCAGCAGCGACTCGACCACGAGGATCCGATCCGGGCTCGGTACCGCAGCGTCAGCGAGCAGCTCTGCGGTCGGGAGGTCGTCGAACTCCGATTCCGAAGGATCCTGGTTGAGCCCGCCCCGACCCTGCTCGAGCGAGCGCATCGCCTTCTGGATCGACTCGGGGAAGGTCCGGCCGAGCGCCATGACCTCCCCCACCGACTGCATCTGCGTCCCGAGGCGGGCCTCCGCCCCGGGCAGCTTCTCGAACGCCCATCGGGGCACCTTGGTCACCACGTAGTCGATGGTCGGCTCGAAGCTCGCCGGGGTCTTGCGCGTGATGTCGTTGGGGATCTCGTCGAGCGTGTAGCCGACGGCGAGCTTCGCCGCGATCTTGGCGATCGGGAACCCGGTCGCCTTCGAGGCCAACGCGGAAGAGCGGCTCACCCGGGGGTTCATCTCGATGACGACCTGATCACCGGTGAGCGGATCGACGGCGAACTGCACGTTGGAGCCGCCGGTCTCCACCCCGACGCGTCGGATGCACGCGAAG
Organism: uncultured Aquihabitans sp.; assembly: GCA_964429335.1. Classification (GTDB taxonomy): domain Bacteria; phylum Actinomycetota; class Acidimicrobiia; order Acidimicrobiales; family Microtrichaceae; genus Dermatobacter. The sequence continues at coordinate 8,011 of CAYSCB010000050.1, read as the reverse complement.
GCAGCGCGGCGCATGCGCTGGTACTCGACGTCGGTGAGGGTCTGCGCCGGAGCGACCGTGATCGAGTCACCGGTGTGCACCCCCATCGGATCGACGTTCTCGATGGAGCAGATGACGACGCAGTTGTCGGCGTTGTCACGCATGACCTCGAGCTCGAACTCCTTCCACCCCGCGATGGAGCGCTCGATGAGGATCTCGCCGATGGGACTGGCGTCGAGGCCACGTGAGGCCAGGTGCTCGAACTCCTCCGGCGTCGAAGCGATCCCGGTGCCCTTGCCGCCGAGGATGTAGGCCGGTCTGATCACGACCGGCAGTCCGAGCTCCGCGATGACCCCGCGGGCCTCGTCCATGGTGTGGGCGATCCCCGACGCCGGCACCTCGAGTCCGATCTCGACCATCGCCGTCTTGAACCGGTCGCGATCCTCGGCGGTCGCGATGGCTTCGGCGTTCGCCCCGATGAGCTCGATGCCCCGTCGCTCCAGCGCTCCGGAGCTCGACAGCTCCATCGCGAGGTTCAGCGCCGTCTGACCGCCGAGGGTCGGCAGGACCGCGTCCGGTCGCTCGACATCGAGGATCTTCTCCAGGACCTCGGCGACGAGCGGCTCCACGTAGGTCGCGTCCGCGAAGTCCGGATCGGTCATGATCGTGGCGGGGTTCGAGTTGGCGAGGATCACCCGGTAGCCCTCTTCGCGCAGCACGCGGCATGCCTGGGTACCGGAGTAGTCGAACTCGCAGGCCTGGCCGATCACGATGGGTCCGGAACCGATGATCAGGATCGACTCCAGGTCGTCACGACGGGGCATGGCAGGTTCCTCGCTGTTCGGTGGGCGCATGCAGCATCTGGGTGTGCGACGCTGAGGGGATGAAGTTCGGCTTCGAGCAACGATGGACCGCGACCGTCGACGACATCATGGCGACGTACCTCGACGAGACGTTCTGGACCGGCATCGACGGGTTCTCGAAGATGGCACCGCCGACGCTGCTCGACATCGAACGCGACGACGCCGCCCGAACGGCGCTGGTGCGTCTGCGGTACAAGTTGGACGTCGACCTTCCGTCGCAGGCATCACGCTTCATCGACCCCGACGACGTCGCGTGGGTGCAGGAGACCCGCTGGGACCTCACCCGACGACGGGCGGACGTCCGGTTCCTGCCGGTCCAGGCGGCCGGCCTGATGCGGGCCGCGGCGACGATCGAGGTCCGCTCCGACGGCGGGGACACGATCCGTGAGCTGCGTGGCGAGTTCAAGGTGCGCATCCCGCTCGTGGGCGCCAAAGTGGAGAAGGCGGTGGTCGGCGACATCGGGACCAACCTCGAGGAGGAGGCAGAGGCCGTCGCGAGGTTCCTCGGCATCGACTGAGCCCACGGGAGCGACGACAGCCGCGTCACGAACGGTGCTCGTCGATCATCCGGGCGAAGCGTTCGAACAGGTAGTGGCTGTCGTGGGGACCCGGCCCGGCTTCCGGGTGGTACTGGATCCCGAACGCCGGGACGTCCAGGCAGCGGAACCCCTCGAGCGTGCCGTCGTTCAGGTTGACGTGCGTGACCTCGATCCGATCGAGCGAGTCCGGGTCGAGGATGTAGTTGTGGTTCTGGCTGGTGATCTCGATCCGGCCGGTCTCGAGGTCCCGGACGGGATGGTTGCCGCCGTGGTGACCGAACGGCAGCTTCGTCGTCGTGCCTCCGAGGGCCGCGCCGAGCATCTGGTGGCCCATGCAGATCCCGAACACCGGAACCTTTCCCAGCAGGTCCCGCACCGTGTCGGGCACGTCGGTGACCGCCGCGGGATCGCCGGGTCCGTTGGACAGGAAGACGCCGTCGGGTGAGCGGTCGAGGATCTCGCTCGCCCCGGTCCCGGCCGGAACGACCTCCACCGACGCGATCCGCGTGAGGTGGCGCACGATCGTGTTCTTGATGCCGAGGTCCACAGCGACGACGCGGCGCCCTGCGCGTCTGGCCTCCTCACCGACCGCGTCGTGTGAGGTCACCCGGTCGGTGGTGACCACGCGGACCAGGTCCGTGCGGTCGGTCCCGACCGCGGTGGTCGCTACCGAGCGGAGCGTCGCCTCGTCGGCCGTCCCGAACGCTCCCGGCAGGGCACCGTGGTCGCGGATGTGCCGGGTGAGCCGTCGTGTGTCGACCCCGGCGATCCCCGGAACCGAGAAGCGTCGCAGGTAGGCGTCGAGGTCGCCTTCGGCACGGTGGTTGCTGTGGCGTCGGGCGAGCTCCCGGATGACCACACCTGAGCAACGTGGCCGGATCGACTCGTCGTCAGCCGCGTTCACCCCGTAGTTGCCGATGTGCGGATAGGTGAAGGTGATGACCTGGCCCGCGTAGCTCGGATCCGAGATGACCTCCTGGTATCCGGACATCACGGTGTTGAACACGAACTCGCCGGAGGTGACTCCGTCGTCGGGACGGGCCCCGATCGCCTCACCCTCGAACAAGGTGCCGTCGGCGAGGACGATCGCGGCCTCATCGATGTTCATGGTCGGACTCCGTTCATCGCTGGTCTCACCGCCGGGCTTCTCCGTCGATCACGACCGCTTCGCCACGGCAGATCGTGTGACGGACCTTGCCGCGGACCGACAGCCCGACGTAGGGAACGTTGCGGCTCCGCGACGCTCCACCGGAGGCGTCGATGCGCCATCGGTGAGCGGGGTCGATCACACACAGGTTCGCGGCCGATCCGGCCGCTATCGGACCGCCGTGCTCGGTCATCCCGGCGATCGCGGCGGGCTGCCAGGACAGGCGCGCGATGACATCCGCGTCGGTGAGACGGGGACCCTGGTAGGCCGCCGCCGCTCCTGGGACACCACCGCTGTCCGGGTCGTCCGGATCGTCTCCGGCGGGCTGTCCGTCGACGAGTCGCGTGAACGCCAGTGCCATCGCGTACTCGAGGCCCAACATGCCCGGCGGTGCCTGGTCGAACGGCCGCTCCTTCTCCTCGATCGGGTGCGGGGCGTGGTCGGTCGCGATCGCATCGATGGTCCCGTCCGCGATCCCCGCGGCGACGGCGTCGACGTCGGCAGCGCTGCGCAGCGGTGGGTGCACCTTGAACGTCGCGTCGTAGCCGGCACAACAGGCGTCGGTCAGGGTGAAGTGGTGCGGAGCGGCCTCCGCGGTGATCGGCAGACCCGCCGCCTTGGCCGCTGCGACCATCGCCACCGAACCGGCGGTGGACAGGTGCAGGAAGTGCATCCGCGCTCCGGTGAGCCGGGCGAGCGCGATGTCGCGCATGACCATCAGCTCCTCGGCCTCGGCCGGCTGACCGGCGAGCCCGAGTCGCGCCGACCACTCACCCTCGTGCATGCAGGTGCCGTCGCTGAGCGCAGCGACCTCGCAGTGCTGGGCGAGGGTGACCCCCAAACCGACGGCGTACTCGAGTGCCCGCCGCATGAGCCGGTCGTCCTGCACCCCGGTGCCGTCGTCGGTGAAGATGCGCACGCCGAGCGAGGCCATCTCGGCCATCGGCGCGAGCTGCTCCCCCGCCCGTCCGACCGTGATGGCACCGGCGACGTGCACGTCGCAGACGCTCGCACGCCCGAGCTCGAGCACCTCGCGGACGACTGCGGCGCAGTCCGTCGTCGGTGTCGTGTTCGGCATCGCCAGCACAGCCGTGTAGCCACCGAGCGCCGCTGCGCGGGCCCCGGTCGTCACCGTCTCGGCATCTTCCCGGCCGGGCTCCCGCAGGTGCGTGTGCAGATCGACGAAGCCGGGAGTCACGAGACAGCCGGAGGCGTCGAGCACCGTCGACGCATCGAGGTCCGGGCCGACCGCGACGATCCGGCCGTCCGAGACGACGACGTCCGCGACACGATCGCCGGACGCGTCGAGCACACGACCGCCCTTGATCACGACGTCGGCCGGGTTGTCAGTCATTCCGGGGTCCCTCCGGTGAGAGCGAGGCCCGACCGGGGCCGAGGAGCAGGAACAGGACGGCCATCCGGACCGCGACGCCGTTGGCCACCTGTTCGGTGATCACCGCACCGGGACGGTCGGCCACCTCGCCGGCGATCTCGACGCCCCGGTTCATGGGCCCGGGATGCATGATCAGGGCGTCGGAGCGGAGCCGGTCGGCACGTTCGGAGGTGAGGCCGAAGCACGCCGTGTACTCCCGGAGGGACGGGACGAGCGATTCGGTCATCCGTTCGCGCTGCATCCGCAGCAGGTAGCAGACGTCGAGGGATCCGATCACCGAATCGAGGTCGTGGGTGACCTCGACATCCCACGGCGACACCGTGGCAGGCAGCAACGTGGGCGGGGCGACGAGGGTGACCCGAGCGCCGAGCTTGGTGAACGCCTCGATGTCGGAGCGCGCGACCCGTGAGTGCTTGACGTCGCCGACGATGCCGATGCGCATGCCGTCGAGATCCCCCCGGTGGCGACGGATGGTGTAGCTGTCGAGCAGCGCCTGCGTCGGGTGCTGGTGCCAGCCGTCGCCCGCGTTCACCACGACGGCTCGGGTCCACGACGCGATCTGTGCCGGGACACCGGAGCTGCGGTGACGGACGACGACCGCGTCGATCCCCATCGCCTCGATCGTCTCGATGGTGTCGCGGACCGACTCGCCCTTGTTCACCGACGACGACGACACCGCGAAGCTCATCGTGTCCGCCGACAATCGCTTCGCGGCGGTGTCGAAGCTGAGGCGCGTCCTCGTCGAGTCCTCGTAGAACAGCGACACGACCGTTCGACCGCGCAACGCCGGCACCTTCGGGATGGAGCGTGTGCTGACCTCCGCCATCGTGTCGGTGACGTCGAGCACCTCCTCGATGTCGGCCCGGGTCAGATCCGCGATGGAGAGCAGGTGTCCGTCCAACAGGTTCACCCGGGCTTCTGGATCTCGCCGAGCTCGACGCCGATCATCGTCACGTCGACGAGCTCGTCACGGCGGGTCGGCAGGTTCTTGCCGACGTAGTCGGGTCGGATCGGCAACTCCCGGTGGCCGCGGTCGATCATCACCGCGAGCTGCACCGAGCGTGGGCGCCCGTAGGTGTTGAGCGCCTCCAGCGCGGCTCGGATCGTCCGACCGGTGAACAGCACGTCGTCGACGAGGATCACGGTGCGGCCGTCGAGGTCGACGGGGATCTCGGTGACCTCCTCGGGAAGCACCGGCCGGATGCCGATGTCGTCGCGGTGCAGGGCGACATCCAGGGTCCCGACCGGCACCGGCGGATCGTCGGGTCCCAGCTCCTCGATCTCGCCGAGCACGTTCGCCAGGGCCTGGGCGAGATCGACGCCGCCGGTCTGCAGACCGATCACCACGAGGTCCTCGATCCCCTGGTTCCGTTCCAGGATCTCGTGGGCCATCCGGTGCACCGCCCGGTGGATCGCCTCGGCGTCCATCACCTGGCTGCGAGCGACGAAGACACCCCCGTAGGGGCGCGTCAGGCGTCGCTCGCGTTCTGCCACCGGCAGGTTCCTTCCTGTCCGTAGGGGCCTCACGGGACCCCCTTCACGGTCAGGCCCGGACCGTAGCACGTGGAACGGCGACGCCGCGACGGGGCTGGGTCGCCGCGCAGCTCCCCGGCAGGCCGGCGACGTCGTAGCCGGCCGGTCACCAGAGCGACCGCGGGCTACGAGTTCGACGGCGAGCGGAGCTCGTCGGCGGCGGCGGCGAGCAGCCCGTTGATGAACCGGGCGGAGTCGTCGGTGCCGTAGCGGGTCGCCAACTCCACCGCCTCGGACAGGGCCACGCCGGTCGGGATGTCGGGACGGTGGGCGAGCTCGTAGCAGGCGACGCGCAGGATCTCGACGTCGAGCGTCGGCATGCGGTCGATCGTCCACCCCTCGGCGAGACGGTCGATCACGCCGTCGAGCTCGATCCGATGGGCCTCGACGCCTCGCACGAGGTCGACCGCGTAGGGATCCGGAGCAGTCACCTGATCTGCAACGGTGTCGTCACCGGGGCGTTGCTTCATCCGGCTCTCGTAGAGCAGGTGGACCGCGCGTTCACGTGCCTCGGATCGTCCGCCTGCGACCTGGGGCACCGTCGGCGGCAGGCCCGACTCCTCGTCGGGATCGGTCATGCCCGGGAGATGAACTCGCCGCTGCGGGTGTCGACGCGGATCCGCTCACCCGGTCCGATGAACAGCGGCACCTGGACGACGAGGCCGGTCTCGAGCGTCGCCGGCTTCTTCGCACCGGACACCCGGTCACCCTGCACGCCGGGCTCGGTCTCGCTGATCGTCAGCTCCACCGACGCCGGTACCTCGACACCGACGATCTCGTCGCCGTACATCTGCAGCAGCGCGGTCGAGGAGTCCACGAGGTAGTTGGCGACCTCGCCGAGCGTCACCGACGGCACGTTCAACTGGTCATAGGTCGCGTTGTCCATGAACACGTAGTCGTCACCGTCGCGGTACAGCAGCTGCATCTCGCGCTTGTCGATGATCGCCCGCTCCATGCGCTCACCGGCACGGAAGGTCCGTTCCTGCACGCCGCCGTTGCGGACGTTCCGCAGCGTGGTGCGCACGAACGCCCCACCCTTGCCGGGCTTGACGTGCTGGAACTCCACGAGGGTGAACAACCCCTCGTCGAGGTCCAGGGTCATCCCGTTCTTGAAGTCCGCGGTGGAGATCTGTGGCATGGCGTCGGCCTGTCTGTTCGGCCCGGCAACGGCACCGGGACGGCCGCGCTCAGGCGATGATCGGATCCTTGGGGGCCAGCGTGAGGCGGTCATGGCCATCCTCGGTCACCACGACTGTGTCCTCGATGCGGACACCGCCGAGTCCGGTGAGGTACACCCCGGGTTCGACGGTCACCACCTGGCCGGCATCCAAGGTAGCAGTGGATCGGGCCCCCACCCGCGGTTCCTCGTGGATGTCGAGACCGACGCCGTGGCCAGTGGAGTGCAGGAACGCGTCACCCCACCCGGCTTCGTCGATCACGTCGCGGCAGGCACGGTCGACCTCTGCGGCGTCGACTCCGGCGTGCACCGCGTCGACGCCCGCCTCCTGAGCGGCGAGGACGACCTCCAGCATGCGGCGGCGCTCGTCGCCGACGTCACCGATGGCCACGGTCCGGGTCATGTCGGAGTGGTAGCCGTCGACGAGTGCGCCGAAGTCGATCACGACGAGATCCCCCTCGACGACCACCCGTTCCGAGGGGGTGTGGTGCGGCTTCGCGCCGTTCGGCCCCGACGCCACGATCGTCTCGAAGCTCACGTCGGTCGCCCCGAGCGAACGCATCTCGGCGTCGAGCAGGGCAGCGAAGCCGGCTTCGGTCGGCTGGTCGAGGAGGTGGTGTCGGACGTCGGCCAGCGCCTCGTCCGCGATCGCGCACGCAGCACGGATCCGTGCGATCTCACCCGCGTCCTTCACCAGACGCAGGCCCTCGACGGCGCCAGCGGCCGGGACGAGCTCACCGGCGTCGAAGAGCTTCGAGCACCAGCGTCGCTGCTCGGACCACGACACGTGGTCCGCCTCGAGCGCCAGGCGGCCGACCCCCCGTTGCTGCGCCACCTCGGCGATCGCCGCGTCGGGCTCGGCTGCGACGATGCGGATGTCAGCGGCGACACCGGCGGCGGCGAGCTCCTCTGCGCTGCGATCCCGGTACCGCCCGTCGGTCACGAAGACGGTCTCGTCCGCGGTGACCAGCAGCAGCGCTGCTGATCCCGTGAACCCTGTCAGGTACCTCACGTTCGTCGGGTGCGACACCACGAGGGCGTCACATCCGAGCTCGTCGAAGGAATCGACGAGCCGCGGCAGGCGCGACGCGACGTCCATCGGGGGCAGGTCGAGGGTCATGCAGACCAGCCTACGGTCCGGGCCTCGGAGCGCTCCGCGCGGCATCGAGCACCCGGCTGACCCGGGCCGGCTCGACGCCGGGGACCACCTCGACGCCGTCCGGTCCGTCGAGGACGAACGTGAGACCGTCGCCGAGGACCTTCTTGTCACGGCTCATTGCGTCGACGAGCTCATCGGTCGACAGCCTGTCGGGCACCTCGGTCGGCAGGTCGTATCCAGCCACCACGCGACGATGCTCTGCGACAGCCGCGTCGTCGATG
>CAYSCB010000049.1:0-13737 GCA_964429335.1 uncultured Aquihabitans sp. | reverse complement strand
GACTACAGCTGCCCCGCGACCGGCCCTCGACATGAACTCAACTTCGAGGTGTCGGCCCGCTGACCCTCGTTACCGGTCGGTCAGGGGGACGTAGTCGCGCTCTTTGTCGCCGATGTAGGTCTGGCGTGGGCGGGCGATTCGGGCGCCCTGGCTCAGCTGCTCCTTGTAATGGGCGAGCCACCCGGCGGTACGGGGGATGGCGAACAGCACCGTGAACATGTTCAACGGGAAGCCCATCGCCTGATAGATCAGGCCCGAATAGAAGTCGACGTTGGGGTAGAGCTTGCGGCTGATGAAGTAGTCGTCCGCAAGCGCTACCTCTTCGAGCTTGAGTGCGATGTCGAGGAGAGGGCTCTTGCCGGTGACCTCGAACACCTCGTAGGCGGTGCGCTTGATGATCGTGGCTCGTGGGTCGAAGTTCTTGTAGACGCGGTGACCGAACCCCTGGAGGCGGCCCTTGCCTTCCTTCACCGACTGGATGAAGGCGGGAACGTTGTCGACGTGACCGATCTGGTTGAGCATGTGGAGCACGGCCTCGTTCGCGCCACCGTGACGCGGGCCGTACAACGCCGCGGCAGCCGCCGCGGTCGCGGAGTAGGGATCGGCGTGCGCCGAGCCGACCGTGCGCATGGCCGTCGTCGAGCAGTTCTGCTCGTGGTCGGCGTGCAGGATGAACAGGACGTCGAGCGCCCGGGCCAGAACCGGGTTGGCGTCGTAGCGAGGCTCGGCGATCTTCCACATCATCGACAGGAAATTGGCGCAGAAGTCGAGCGAGTTGTCGGGGTAGACGAACGGCATGCCCACGCTGAACCGGTAGGCGCCGGCGGCGAGCGTCGGCATCTTGGCGATGAGGCGCACGATCTGACGGTCGAGGTTGGCCGGATCCTCGATCTGCTTGGCCTCCGGGTAGAACGTGCTGAGCGCCGCTGCGGACGATACGAGAATGCCCATCGGGTGTGCGTCGTGGTGGAAGCCCTCCATGAACCGCTTGCGCACGTTCTCGTGGATGAACGTGTGGTGGGTGATCTGGTAGCGCCAGTCCTCGAACTGCTCCGGGGTCGGCAGCTCGCCGTGGATCAGCAGGTAGGCGACCTCGAGGTAGCTGGAGGACTCCGCGAGCTGCTCGATCGGATAGCCGCGGTAGCGCAGGAACCCCGCCTCGCCGTCGAGCTCGGTGATCGACGACGCCGCTCCCGACGTCGCTCCGAAGGACGGGTCGTGGAACCACACCCCGGGCAGGAGCTTCGACCACGCCTTGGCGTCGATGCCGCCGTCGAGGATCGGTACCTCGAGGGACTCGCCCGTGCGATTGTCGGTGATGGTGATGCTGTCAGCCACGTGGCGTCTCCACAGGAGTGATCGTCGACACACATCCTACGGCCTGTCGGCCGTTCACACGGCCGGGAACGGATCAGACGCTGGTGGTGACGGTCGGGTAGACGCCCTCGACGTCGGCTGCGTTGGTCGTGATGGTGTGGCGGATGCGTTCGGCCACGGCGCGCTGCGCGGCGGTCAGCTGGCCACGGCGCCGCCGGGCGAGGCCGACGCTGCGTCCGGGAACGCCGTCGACGGGGATGCGGCGCCAGCTGCCGTCGAGGTTGGACGGGATCGCGGAGGCAGGCACGATGCCGGCACCGAAGCCGGAGAACACGAGGGAAGCGAGCAGGCGCATGCCGTCGAGCTCGGCTTTCGGGCGGAGCTCGATGCCCTGGTCCCGGGCCGCAGCGTCCAGGACGTCACGGAACGCGGTGCCGCGGGCCTCGAGGAGCAGTTCGTGGCCGGCGAGCTCGGTGAGCGTGACCCGGTCGCGCTCGTAGAGGGTGTGACCTGCGGGAACGATCAGGATCCGATCCTCGTCGAACAGCGGTTCGACGAGGATGTCCGGATCGTCGATCGGGAGGTTGATGATTGCTATGTCGATCGTGCCGGAGATGAGGTTGAGCACGAGGGAGGTCGTCGTCGCGTCGAGGACGATGACGCGGATCTCCGGATAGTCGTCGGTGACCGAGGTGAGCAGTGGGGGGACGAGCCACCGCGCCGTCGTGCCGATGGCGCCCAGCCGCACCGACCCCGACACGACGTCCCGCATGGACGCCACATCCGCGTCCAGCGCCTCGAACTCGGCTTCGATGCGTCGGGCCCGTTCGAGGACCACCCGCCCTTCGTCGGTCGGCTCGTTCGTGGCCCGGTCGATCAGGGTGACGCCGAGGTCGCGCTCGAGTCGCGCGATGTGCGCTGAGACGTTCGACTGGACGGTGCCGAGCGCTCTGGCCCCGGCGGAGAAGGAACGGTGGTCAGCGACGGAGACGAAGGCTCGGAGTTGCTTGCGATCCACGACGTCCTCCCGGGTGGCCTGCGAGTCGATCGCTTCTCACGATATCAACTATCTCAGGGATTGCGTTGACCGATTGCTTGCTCCTGGCTATCATGGTGCTCACCAAGAACGATCGAAGTTGAGGACGTCCCCCCCCGTCCCCTTCGATCCCGAGCCACGGTCCACCCCCCGGACCGGAGGCCTTTGCTGAAGGACTGGCGCACCCCCCCCTGCCAGTCCTTCGGCGGTTTTCGACCCCGGAGATCGGTGGCGTCGGGCGTCGGGTAGGTTCGGGCCATGGACACGGTCGAAGGAACCTCGTCGACGCCGACCGCTCGCCGGTCAGCAGCCTTCTTCGACCTCGACCGCACGTTGCTGTCGGGAGCGAGCGGCCCCGTGTTCGGCGAGGTGCTCCGCTCCGCAGGGCTGGTGAGCAGCTCGACGCAGGGCGTGGAGTCCATCCTGTTCCGGGTCTTCGACCTGATCGGGGAGACCTGGCCGTCGATGGTCATGAGTCGCCAAGGTGCCCGGATGGCCCGCGGATGGCCCGTCGAGAAGGTCGTCGCCGCAGCGGCGGTGGCTGGCCCCAGGCTGGCCGACGCCGTCCTGCCGTACGCCCGGCAGTTGATCGACGAGCACCGGGAAGCCGGTCGCCTCCTGGTGATGGCGACCACGACACCCCGTGATCTCGTGGAGCCGCTCGCCGAACACCTCGGATTCGACGACGTCGTGGCAACCACCTACGGGCGACTCGACGGTCGTTACGACGGCACCATCGACGGCGAGTTCGTGTGGGGCAAGGGCAAGGCCAACGCCGTCCTCGCCTGGGCCGACGACCACGACATCGACCTCGAGGGCAGCTTCGCCTACTCAGACAGCTACTACGACACGCCGTTGCTGAGCCTCGTCGGTCACCCGACGGTGGTGAACCCCGACCCTCGCATGGTCGCGGTGGCAGCGCTGCGACGCTGGCCGGTCCTCTACTTCGACGTCCCGGCTGGCGTACCGAAGTTCGCGGGGATCGAACCGCAGAAGGTGCTCTTCCTGCTCGCCCAGCCGCAGCTGTTCCCGTGGGTGCGATTCGACATGTCGGGTGTCGATCGCATCCCTGCTGACGGCCCGGCGATCCTGGTCGCCAACCACCGCTCCTACTTCGATCCGCTGGCGATCGGGTTCCTCCTCGCAAGGCGTCGGCGGCCCATCCGATTCCTCGGCAAGAAGGAGGTGTTCGACGCGCCGATCGTCGGTGACATCGTGACCGCCCTCGGCGGCATCCGCGTCGACCGCGGCACCGGCTCGGACACACCGCTGCAGTCGGCGGAGGCCGCGCTCGCAGCCGGGGAGATGGTGGCGATCATGCCCCAGGGCACCATCCCCAGGGGTCCCGCCTTCTACGACCCCGAGCTGAAAGGGCGATGGGGGGCCGTGCGCCTCGCCCACGCCACCGGCGCGCCGGTCATCCCGATCGGGTTGTGGGGCACGGAACGGGTGTGGCCGCGCAGCTCACGGACGCCTGACGTGACGAACGTGCTGCATCCGCCGACCGTGCGGATCCGCGTCGGTGACCCCGTCCCGCTCGAGGGCCACGACGTCGAGGCCGACACGGAGCAGATGATGGGAGCGATCGTCGATCTGCTCCCGGTCCAGGCGCGCGAGCGTCGTGAGCCCTCCGAGGAGGAGCTCGCGCTCACGTATCCGGGTGGCGTTGTGCCGGAGGACGACGACGGTGACCACGAGCGTTCACGACGACCGGGGAGCGACTGAGACGCTCGGGAGCGGTGTCGTCAGTCCTTTGTGGCGACGGCGTTTGGCGTCACGTTCATCTTCGGTTCGTAGTCGACGGCGTCGATCGCCCGGGCTTCGCCACCCATCGTCGCCCGCAGGGTCGTCCGACATGTTTCGCACGGTCCGTAGAAGTGCCCGCTCGCCGGTCGGGTGCAACGGGGACAGGTGAACTCGAGTGGTTGCCCGGTCATGGCCGCGAGTGTCGCGCGGGTGCTGTGCTCAACCGGGCATCTGCACCGAAGCCGTCATCGCGATCCCCACAACGAGCGCAACGATCCATGCCCGATCCAGGGATCGACGCTGGCTGGCGTCGGTCGAGTTGCAGCGGGCCCAGGCCCAGCCGACACCGGCGGCCAGCAGCAGCATCGGCGCCGCGTCAGCTGCGTAACGCAGCGTCGAGGTGTTGAACGGCAACGAGATCGCGATCAGGGCCGTGGTGCCGATTGCGATGGCGGTGAGCGTTGCAGTGGCGAGCTCCGCTGCCTCCTGACGCATCCTTCGGAGACCTGAAGCCAAGGAACCGAGCCCGACGACGAGGACCGGAGCGAGGAAGAGGAGACCGACGATCGGTTCTGCCGTGTGGGCTCCCGGTCGGTCACCGCCGATGAGTCCACGTGGCCGGATCCACGGGAACCGGGTGCTCAGCTGCGGGGCAGCGGTGAGGTAGTCGGCGAGGTTCGGGGCGAGATAGGTGGGTCGGCCCATCGGGTAGGTCCGCATGTTCCAGATCGACAGCTGGAACCCGAAGCCGAACTCCGTCGGGGACCCGAACCGGATCGCGTTGGTCCAGCCGACCGCGGCGATCACCACGGCGTACGGGATGACGAGCACAGCGAGGTCGGCCGCCACCCTGGCGATGCGGTTGGCTGCCGTTGCATCCGAACGGGCGGAGCGCAGCATCGCGATGATCAGGACGACGATCGCGATGGCCGCCACTGCAGCGGTCGGACGGGCACCGATCGCCAGAGCCAGGCAGGTCGAGCCGCCGATGGCGTGCCAGCGCCGCAGGCGGGGCCATGGTTCCGTCGCTCGGAGCAGGAGAGCGCTCCCGGCCATCGTGAGAGCGAACGCGACGGCGATCGCCGCCTCGTAGCCGTTGCCCATCGACATCAGCACCCAGACGGGTCCGCACAGGCCGAAGGCCAGGACGGCGCTGCTCAGGGCCATGTCCGGGAGCTGCGGGATGAACCGGCGACGCACCTGGACGAGGATCCACGCGCCTGCGAGGAAGCCGACCCAGCAAGCGACCAGCGTGATCACCCAGTTCGGCGCGGCGGTGCCGAAGAGGATCTCCGATGGCGCCAGCAGCAGAGGGGTCGTCAGCCCGTGTGCCGAGTAGAGGCGGCCGTCGCGGTACGCGAGATCCTGGACCCCTCCGTCGACACGGACGCTCAGGTTGGCACTGGCGTCGTAGGGGTCCGGGAGGGCTCGGAGCGCTTCGGGGACGGGTCGTATGTCGAGATGGCCGTCGGCGATCGCGGCGGCCTGACGACGGTGGAAGTCCGACGTCGTGGAGTCGTGCGGGGCGAGGAACGCGGATGTCGCATAGAGGATCGACACCACGACGATGCAGACCGACAGCATCCAGGGCCGGTGGTGCCTCCTGTCAGCGACGCCCTCGGCGTCATCGACGACGATCTGCCGAGACGCGGCGTCGAGCGTGGTGGTCACTCGATTCCATCGGCACGACGGACCCGGAACCGGAGGACTTCCGCCGCCAAGCCCCTACCGAACTCGGGTCGGATCGCGCCCGTATGGGGTGCCTGGTGACCCGAGTTCGGGGTGGGGTGGGTGCGGTGGTGTGGGGTTGGTGGCTCAGCCGGCGGTGCGGGCGCGGATGATGTTGAGCGCCGAGCCGGCGCGGAACCACTCGATGTGCTCGTCGCTCATCGTGTGGTTGCACTGGAACTCGACCGTCGAGCCGTCCGGGTGCTGCAACGTGCAGTCGACCGGACGACCGGGCGCGAGGTCGGCGAGGCCCGTGATGCTGATGCGGTCGTCCTCGCCGACCTGGTCGTAGGTCGACGGATCGGCGAACGTCAGCGCCAACACACCCTGCTTCTTGAGGTTCGCCTCGTGGATGCGGGCGAAGCTCCGCACGATGATCGCCTTGCATCCACGGAAGCGGGGCTCCATCGCGGCGTGCTCACGCGAGCTGCCCTCACCCCAGTTCTCGTCGCCGACGGCGACCCAGGGCTGGCCGGCCTCGTGGTAGTGCTTCGCGATGTCGGGGAAGGAGCGCGTGGATCCGTCGAGCTGGTCCTTGCCCTCGCCGGCGACGCCGGTGAAGGCGTTGACCGCGCCGTTGAACAGGTTGCCCGAGATGTTCTCGAGGTGGCCCCGGTAGCGCAGCCACGGTCCGGCCATCGAGATGTGGTCGGTGGTGCACTTGCCCTTCGCCTTGAGCAGGATGGGCAGATCCAGGAAGTCCTGACCATCCCACGCGGCGAACGGCTCCAGCAGCTGGAGTCGTTCGGAGTCCGGGCGGACGACGACGTCGATGCCGGAGCCGTCGGCGGGCGGGGCGATGAAGCCCGACTCACCGGGATCGAACCCCTGTGCCGGCAGCTCCTCCCCGACGGGGACGCGCAGCTTCACCTGTTCGCCGGCGTCGTTGGTGAGCGTGTCGGTCAACGGATCGAAGTCGAGGGTGCCAGCGAGCGCGAGCGCGACCACCGTCTCGGGAGACGTCACGAACGCGAGCGTGTTGGCGGACCCGTCGTTGCGCTTCGGGAAGTTCCGGTTGTAGCTGGTGACGATCGTGTTCACGTGGTCGTTCGCTTCCGGTGGACGTGCCCACTGGCCGATGCAGGGGCCGCAGGCGTTGGCGAGGACCGTGGCGCCCGCCGCCTCGAAGGTCTCCAGGAGGCCGTCGCGGGAGATCGTCGAGCGGACCTGCTCCGATCCCGGCGTGATCATCAACGGCGCCTTGGCCTTCAACCCGTTCTCGGCTGCATGGCGGAGGATCGAGGCCGCCCGGGTGATGTCCTCGTAGGAGGAGTTCGTGCACGATCCGACGAGCGCCGCGGAGATCTCGAGCGGCCAGCCGTTGGCCTTCGCCTCCTCGCCCAGATCGCCGACCGGGCGGGCCAGGTCCGGCGTCTGTGGTCCGTTGATGTGCGGCTGGAGGGTGGACAGGTCGATCTCGATGACCTCGTCGTAGAACGCCGAGGGGTTCGACAGCACCTCGTCGTCAGGCCGCAGGTGGTGCGCAACGGCGTCGGCTGCCGCGGCGATCTCCTCACGGCCGGTGGCTTTGAGGTAGCGGGTCATCGCGTCGTCGTAGGCGAACAGCGACGTCGTGGCGCCGATCTCGGCACCCATGTTGCAGATCGTCGCCTTGCCGGTGCAGGAGATGCTGCGCGCCCCCGGACCGAAGTACTCGACGATCGCCCCCGTACCGCCCTTGACCGTCAGGATGTCGGCGACCTTGAGGATGATGTCCTTCGGGGCCGACCAGCCGTTGAGCTCGCCGGTCAGGTGCACGCCGATGAGCCGCGGCCACCGCACGTTGAACGGGAACCCGGTCATCACGTCGACGGCGTCCGCGCCACCCACGCCGACCGCGATCATGCCGAGCCCGCCTGCGTTCGGTGTGTGGCTGTCGGTGCCGACCATCATCCCGCCGGGGAACGCGTACTGCTCGAGCACGACCTGGTGGATGATCCCGGAGCCGGGCTTCCAGAAGCCGATGCCGTACTTCGCGGAGACGGACTCCAGGAAGTCGTAGACCTCGGCGTTGCTCTCCTCGGCAGCCAGGAGATCGACCCGGCCGTTCTCCCTCGCCTGGATCAGGTGGTCGCAGTGGACCGTCGACGGGACCGCAACCTGGGGGAGCCCGGCGGTCATGAACTGCAGCAGCGCCATCTGAGCCGTCGCGTCCTGCATGGCGACCCGGTCGGGTCGGAGGTCGTTGTAGGTGACGCCGCGTTCGGTGTCGGCCGCCGGGTCGTCGAGGTGGGAGATGAGGATCTTCTCGGCGAGGGTCAGCGCATGACCCGAACGCTCACGGGCGGCGTCGACGCGGTCCTCGAACCGCTCGTACACGCTGCGGACCAGGTCGATCGGTGTGGTTGCTGCGACGGTCATCTCGCGGTCCTCCTGGTGGGGCGGAGGCGATCTCCGCTGCTCGGTCGAAGAATACAAGTACAATACATGTTTCCGAAGTCACACGCCGCGTGCGCAGCCCGAAGAGGTGAGGACGGTCCGGTGAGGAACGAACCGGGGACGAGACGACGACGAGTCTGCGGCGACGCAGCGACGAGACTGCGATGAGGCCCATCCGGTACCGCGTCATCGCGGACGACCTCCGCCGGCGGATCGTCAGCGGTGAGCTCCTCCACGGTGCGGTGCTGCCGTCGGAGGCCGACCTCTCCGCGTCCCACCAGGCGAGTCGGGTGACGATCCGTCGCGCCCTCGAGGCGCTCCGGGAGGAGGGCCTGGTCGAGAGCCGACAAGGGTTCGGGTGGCTCGTCGCAGCCGACCCGGTCACGCAGGACCTCACCCGGTTGTCCACCATCGACGGTCAGCTCGAAGCCGCCGGCATCCGATCGGAGCGGCGTGTCGTGTCGTTCCGCTTCCGTCGAGCTCCACGTCAGGTCCGTGACCACCTGGGTGGCGGTTCGGTGCTCGAGGTCGTCCGCATCCACCTCGCGGATGACCGTCCGTTCGCCCGTGTCACGGTCTGGTGCCCGGAGGAGCTCGGCGCGTCCCTGAGTCGGGACGACGTGGAGCGCTCCGCCTTCCTCGTGCAGCTGCCCGTCGACCTCGGCGGAGCGACCCAGACGATCGGTGCCGATGCAGCCTCCGGCTCTGACGCCGAGCTGCTGGACGTGCCGGTCGGGTCTCCGGTGCTCGTGGCGGAGCGGGTCACGCTCGACCGTTCGGGAGTGCCCGTGCTCGTCAGCGAACACGTCTTCCCCGGCCACCTCACCCGGTTCGTCGTTACGCTCCCGGCCGAGGACGGCTCGCTCGAGCCGTCGGGGCTGCGCATCGTCGACCGGATCTGACCGGGGACGCGGAACGGGCGGGACCTCTCGGTCCCGCCCGTTCCGGGTCGCCCCGGAGTCACCTCCGGAGCGCCTTCGATCGTCAGATCGTCACTTGAGCGAGCTGCCGATCTGGCTGAACTTGCCGCTCGCGCTGTTGCCGATGAAGGAGATGGCGGCGATGCAGACCACCGCGATCAGGGCGACGAGCAGGGCGTACTCGACCAGGGAGGCGCCACGCTCGGTCGTGGTGTGGGCCTTGAGCCAGGTCTTGAGGAAGTCGAGCTGAACCATCATGTTGGGAGTCTCCCGTTGTGTTGTGGGTGCTGGTGCTTCGTCGGGGCACCGCAGTGCTCCGTCGATCTATGTCATCGGCCATCGGGCCGGGTGGCTGAATAGGTCGTTCGGACCAATGTCGAACCGGTGCCGCTCAGTCGAGCGACACGATCCCCATCCGGACGGCCTGGAGGACCGCCTGCGTGCGGTCGCGGGCATCGAGCTTCTGGTAGATCGACGCCAGGTGGTTCTTGACGGTCTTCTGAGAGATGTAGAGGTTCGCTGCCACCTCGGGGGTCGAGCAGCCGTCCGCGATCAGCTGGAGGACCTCCTCCTCCCGCTTCGTGACGACACGGTCGTCCTCGGGCGTCCGAGGCTGGTCGATGCGTCGGACCTCTTCGAGCATCGACCGGGCGAGCTGCGGTGACAGGACCGTGTCGCCCTCAGCAGCCATCCGGACCGCCTCGGCGATCTCCCGGGTCGAGCAGTCCTTCGTGAGGTAGCCGATCGCGCCGGCACGGATCGCGTTGGTGAGCACGTCCTGGTCGGCGTGCATCGTCAGCATCACGACCTTGGTGTCGGTTCCTGTGCTCTTGACCTGTCGGCATGCTTCGACGCCGTCGCAGTTCGGCATGGTGACGTCCATCAGGATCACGTCGGGACCGAGCTCGAGAGCGAGCTTGACGGCCTCGACGCCGTCGCCGGCCTCGCCGATGACGTCGAAGCCGGCGTCGGTCATCGACCGGCGGAGCCCCTCCCGGAGCATCCGGTGGTCGTCGGCGAGCATCAGTCGGATTGCCACGTGGTCACCTCCGTTGTGCAGTGCCCGCGAGGGCCGGTCGTCCCGGGAGGTCGACCCCGGAGTCGTTCGGGTTGAGCGAGCAGCGGACGCGGGTGCCTCGACCCGGTGCGCTGAGGATCTCGAGCGATGCGCCGATGCTCGATGCACGTTCACGCATGCCGAGCACGCCGTAGGAGTCGAGTCGGCCGGCTGTCGCTGCTTCGAAGCCGACGCCGTTGTCGGTGACGTCGATGAGTGCCCGTTCACCGTCGCAGCGCCACACGATGCGGACCGCCGTCGCCCGGGCGTGGCGCTCGACGTTGGCGAGTGCCTCCTGCGCGACGCGCCACATCTCGCGTTCCTGCAGGATGGGGAGTCGGGCGTCTTTGTCGGCCTCGACCTGGATCGACAGGTGGCTGCGTTCGGCGACGCGCCCGACGTACTGCTCGAGCACCGCACCGAGCCCGTGCTCCTCGGAGACGTCGGTCCGGAGGTCGTAGAGGGTGTCGCGGACCTCGCGGATGACGCCCCGGACGTCTTCGCGGAGCTGGCCGAGATCCTCGCTGACCCGCTCGCCGGTCTCGTCGCGTTCGACCAGACGGTCGAGGGAGAAGGCGAGGTAGGCGAGGGACTGGCCGATCCGGTCGTGCAGATCCCGGGCGATGCGGGTCCGTTCCTCGTCGGCGCCGACGGTGCGCAGGCGGGCGAACCAACGTGCGTTGTCGACGGCGAGCGATGCCGGCGCCACGAACCCTTCGACGAGCTCGACGTCGCGAGACGTGAAGTGCTCGAAGTCGCTGTGCTCGATCGCGAGCAGCCCGATGATGGACCCGCGGGCCGACAGCACGCTGTAGATGCCCGAGCCGGATCGATCCGACAGACCGGGTCCGTCAGCGTGCAGGTCGGCGATGTCGATCGGTCGGTTCTCCGCGATCGCCCGCCTGAGGCCCGCCGGGAGCTCCGTCGGTCCGAGGCGGGACGGGACGTGCAGCCCCTGGTGGCGCACGACCTCCCAGTGACCGTCGGTCTCGTCGAAGAGCAGCACCGCGACGCTGTCGAACGACACGAGCGACTTCATGCGGCTGAGGGTCGAGTCGAGAACGTCTCCGAGATCCAACGAGGCGGGCAGCGTCTGGGTCACGCGGTGCAGCGAGAACAGCAGAGCGTTGGCATCCGACAGGCGGCTGAGTCGGTCCATCGCCAGCTCGTGTTCCCTGGCTGCTTCGCCCGAGATCCGCCGTGCGTAGCCGGCGACGATCGCCACCAGCATGACGATCCCGCCCCAGGACGCCGATTGGAGGAACGCCTCCTGCTGGTCGGTCGCCTCCCGCATGTAGGGGAAGCTGATGGCCAGCACGGTGACGACGGCGATCCGGATGGAGAAGCCGAACCCCCTGGCGAGCCCGGCGATCGTCACCGCGGTGAGCAGGGTGAAGATCAGGGGCGACTGCCAGTAGCCGGTCATCACGACCGCGGCGACGTGCAGGACGACCTCGCCGAAGACCCGCAGCAAGGACGGCAGGTCGCTCTCGTAGCGCATCGGACGGAAGGCCCGGAAGATGGCGTAGCCGACGACGATCGCGGTCCAGATCCTGACCGAGGTGCCGAACTCGTCGAGCCTGCTCGCCACGAGCAGCAGCGAGATCGCGGTCGTAGCGAGACGCATCGCGGTGATGAGGCTCGTGAAGCTCGCGACGCGGTCGACCCCCATGCTCGGGAGCTGCTGGGCGACGATGTCGAAGTCGCCGGTCGGCTGTTGCGACGGGTCGATGAGCGCTTCGCGCAGGTCGTGGTTCAGGCGTTCCCGGAGGCGCTGGACGACGCCGGAGCTCGACGGCGTCGATGCCACCCCACGTGTGCCCAGCGGCTCAGCGGGGGACTGGTCGAGGATCTGATCGTCCTGTTGCGCGGTCTGCATGGATTCGTTCCGAGGGAGTTCGTGGCTGTCGAGCGCGGCGGTGTAGCTGTCGTGGATCCATCGGCACGTATCCGGGTCGACTTGGGGAAAATCAGCAGAATCCTCGTCGGAGGTGCGGAGCCGGCCGTTCTGGACGGCGCGTCGGGCTCCGGTAGCGTCGGATCCGTGCTGTTGATCGGGCTGACCGGAGGGATCGGGGCGGGGAAGTCGTCGGTGTCGGCGTCGCTCGCTCGCCGCGGCGCTGTCATCGTCGACGCGGACGCGATCGTGAAGGAGCTCCAGCAGCCGGGGACCGAGGTGTTCGGCGAGATGGTCGAGCGGTTCGGCCCCGGGATCGTCGCGGAGGACGGGTCACTCGATCGTGCTGCGATCGCGTCGGTGGTCTTCAGCGATCCCGACGCGCTCGCCGAGCTGGGCGCGATCGTGCACCCGAGGGTGCATGCGGAGATCGTGCGTCGCGTGGCCGAGCAGGCCGACACCGATCACGTCGTCGTGCTCGACATCCCGTTGCTCGCCGAGGCCGGCTGGCCGGGGCTGGTCGGCACGATCGTCGTGGATCTCGATCCCGACGTGGCGGTGGCGCGGTTGGTCGCGCACCGGGGCTTCTCGGAGTCCGACGCCCGCAACCGGATCGCGAACCAGATGGAGCGCGAGCACCGGCTCGCCAAGGCGGACCTGGTGATCGACAACCACGGCGACCCGGAGGCGCTGGAACGCGAGGTGGACCGGGCCTGGGCCTGGATCCACACCCTCTCACCTTGAAAACGGGGGTCGCTTCCGACACGTTCTGTCGATTCCGCGCCCCGTTTTCCGGTGGGGAGCGTCGTGGCGCATCCGGCGTAGCCTGCGATCGTGACTGACCTGTCCGTTGACGAAGCGGAGAGCGGGGCGCCGAAGCGGGCGGAGCCGAAGATGGTCCGGCCGTTCGAGGTCGTGAGCGACTTCAAGCCCGCCGGCGACCAGCCCAAGGCGATCGAGGCGCTGGCCGACGGCGTCCACTGCGGGGAGCGGTTCCAGACGCTCCTCGGCATCACCGGGTCCGGCAAGTCCGCTACGATCGCCTGGACCATCGAACAGGTGCAGCGGCCGACGCTGGTCCTCGCCCCGAACAAGAGCCTGGCCGCGCAGCTCGCGAACGAGTTCCGGGAGTTCTTCCCCCACAACCGGGTCGAGTACTTCGTCTCCTACTACGACTACTACCAGCCCGAGGCGTACATGCCGTCGACGGACACCTTCATCGAGAAGGACAGCTCCGTGAACGACGAGATCGAGCGCCTGCGCCACTCAGCCACCTCGTCGCTGCTCACCCGTCGGGACACGATCGTGGTCGCGTCGGTGAGCTGCATCTACGGCCTCGGCTCGCCCGACGAGTACGCGTCGCGGTTCTTCACGCTCCGCGTCGGCGACGTCGTCGACCAGCGTGACCTGCTCCGCCAGCTCGTTCACCTCCAGTACGAGCGCAACGACGTGGCGTTGAGCCGCGGCAAGTTCCGCGTCCGCGGCGACGTCATCGAGATCCAACCCGCCTACGAGGAGACGGCGGTCCGCATCGAGCTGTTCGGCGACGAGGTCGAGGCGATCAGCGTCGTCGATCCGCTCACCGGCGAGAAGGTGGAGCAGCTCGACGACGTGCTGATCTTCGCGAAGACCCACTACGTGGTGTCCGACGAGCGAC
>CAYSCB010000048.1:0-13773 GCA_964429335.1 uncultured Aquihabitans sp. | reverse complement strand
CTTCACCAGATCCCAGATCCTGACGAAGCCATGCGGATCGACATTACAGAGCCCCGGCACCGCGCCGGCGGCGCCCATCATCAACATGCCGTCGACGATCAGCTCGGAGCCGGTCAGCGCCGCGAAACCCGGGATCGTGCGCGCCTCGATCAGCCAGGCGCGGAAGGTGCCGTCATCACCGCTGCTGTCCTTGATGCCGACAATCTGTCCTTCGCGGGCGAGCGTCATCACCGTGTCGGTCGAGAGCTTTGTCTGCACTGCGAACGGGATGTCGTAGGCAACAACTGGCAGCCCGACCGCTGCCTTGACCATCCGGAAGTGATCGACAATCTCGCCCTGGCTCGGTTTGATGTAGTAGGGGCAGGTGACGACGATCGCTTCGGCGGCAAGGGCGTCACCGCTGCGGTCGAACACGTCAACGGCGAGATCGCCGATGCGCTCGTGGGCTTCGACGCGGTGGACCAGCGTGACCTCGACCGCATCATGTGCGACCTCGACGGGACCGACAACAAGGGTCGCCTCGGAGCGAACGCCATCCTCGGTGTGTCCCTCGCCGTTGCCAAGGCCGCCGCCACCGAGCTCGACCTGCCGCTGTACCGCTACGTCGGTGGCCCGAACGCGTGCGTGCTGCCGGTGCCGATGCTCAACGTGATCAACGGCGGCGAGCACGCCGACAACAACGTGGACCTGCAGGAGTACATGTTCATGCCGGTCGGCGCGGCGTCGTTCTCCGAAGCGCTCCGCTGGGGTGCCGAGTGCTACCACACGCTCAAGACCGTCGTCGGCGAGCGGGGCCTGTCCACCGCGATCGGCGACGAGGGCGGGTTCGCTCCGAACCTGGCCAGCAACGAGGAGGCGGTCGCGCTGCTCGTCGAGGCCATCGAGCGTGCCGGGCGGACCCCGGGCGAGGAGATCGCCATCGCGCTCGACGCGGCGTCCACGGAGTTCTTCTCCGATGGTCGCTACCACCTGGCCGGCGAGGGTCGCTCGCTCACCTCCGCCGAGTTCGCCGACTACCTGGCCGACCTCTGCGACCGGTACCCGATCGTGTCGATCGAGGACGGCATGGCGGAGGAGGACTGGGAGGGCTGGGCCGCGCTGACCGCCAAGCTCGGCGACCGGGTGCAGCTCGTCGGTGACGACCTGTTCGTCACCAACTCCGAGCGCCTGGCCCGCGGCATCGAGCTCGGCGTGGCGAACTCGATCCTCGTGAAGGTCAACCAGATCGGTTCGCTCACCGAGACCCTCGAGGCGGTCGAGCTCGCGACACGCAACCGCTACACGTCGGTCATGTCGCACCGCTCCGGCGAGACCGAGGACGTGACGATCGCCGATCTGGCCGTCGCGACCAACTGCGGGCAGATCAAGACCGGTGCCCCGGCGCGTTCGGACCGCGTCGCCAAGTACAACCAGCTGCTGCGCATCGAGGAGCAGCTCGGCGAGTCGGCGGTCTACCGCGGGGCCGCGGCACTCGCCCCACTCGGGTCGCGGACGTCGTGACACGAGACCGCGATGACGTAGGTACGGACGGGGCCACCGGACGTCGTGGCGTGCTCGGACGTCGGTTGGCGATCGCGCTGACTGCCGTCGCGGTCACGGTCCTGTTCATCGCGATCCCGATGCGCAGCTACCTGCAACAGCGGGCCGACCTCGACGCCTCCCGCGATGTGCTGCGTTCGGTCGAGGCGGACAACGGGCGCCTGGACGCACGTCGGAAGCACCTGTCGGACCCCGGCGAGATCACACGCATCGCCCGACGGGACTACGGGCTCGTCGAGGTGGGTGAGGAGTCCTACTCGGTGCTCCCGCCGTCGACCGCGGGTCTCGTCCTTCCTCAGGCGTGGCCGTTCGACCGCATCGAGCAGTCCGTGCGCACAGCGTCCGGTGGGTGAGCCACAGGTGACCACGGCCGGCCGCAGCGACCGCGACGTCGTGGCCGAGCTGCTCGGGCGGGAGCCGCTGGCGGCGTTCGACGTGGTCGTCCGGCGACCCGACGGCACCCCGATGGTGATCCGCAACGCGGCGATGCTTGCGGACCGACGTCCGATGCCGACGAGGTACTGGCTGGTCGACCCCGAGCTCAACCGTGCGATCGGCAGGATCGAGGCCGCCGGCGGAGTCGACCGTGCCGAGGCCGAGATCGACGCCGACGTGCTCGTCGGGACCCATCGGCGATACGCAGACGAGCGCGACGCCGACCTGCCCCCCGACCATGACGGACCACGGCCCTCCGGCGGGGTCGGCGGCACGCGCATCGGCGTCAAGTGCCTGCACGCCCACTACGCGCACCATCTCGGTGACCTCGCACTCGGCGGGCCGGGCGACCCGGTCGGGGAATGGGTCGCCGAACGGCTGGCCGAGGAGGGAGCCGACCGTGTCTGAGATCGTCGCGGCGGTCGACTGCGGCACCAACTCGGTCCGACTCCTCGTCTCCGACGGCACCCGGACCCTCAGCCGGCTGATGCGCATCACCCGGCTCGGGCGGGGCGTCGACGCGTCCGGCCGGCTCGACCCGGCAGCGATCGATCGCACGATCGGCGTCCTCGGCGACTACCGCGCCGAGATGGACCGCCTCGGTGTCACCCGGGCTCGTGTCGCTGCGACCTCCGCTGCACGCGACGCCGCCAACAGCGACGAGTTCTTCACCCGCGCCGAGGAGGTCCTCGGCGTCCGCCCCGAGCTCCTCTCCGGTGAGGAGGAGGCACGAGCCTCGTTCCGTGGAGCGACCGCCGGGCTCGATCCGGCCGACGGGCCGTTCGTCGTCGTGGACATCGGCGGTGGATCCACGGAGTTCGCGGTGGGCGGCAGGCAGCTCGAGGCATCGGTGTCGGTGGACATGGGCTGCGTTCGCATGACCGAGCGGTTCCTGCACCACGACCCGCCGCTGCCGGAAGAGCTCGCGAACTGCCTGTCGGTCGTCCAGCAGCACCTCCAGGACGTCGAGCGGGCGCTGCCGGGAGTGAGCGCGCCGAGCCGGTTCATCGGGCTCGCGGGCACGATCACCAACGTCGCCGCGGTCGAGATCCTGCTCGCGGCCTACGACCCGGATCGCATCCACCACTTCACGCTGGATCGAGCGGCAGCGGAGGGCGTGTTCCGCACGCTGGCAACCGAGCCGATCGTCGACCGCGTCCACAACCCCGGGCTCGAGGAGGCGCGTGCCGACGTGATCGTCGGAGGGTGCTGCGTGCTGGTGCAGCTGTTCCGCAGCTTCGGCTTCGAGGAGTGCCTCGTGTCGGAGTCCGACATCCTCGACGGGCTCGTGATGTCGTTGCTCGATGACGCCTGACGTGCCCCGCACGTCGGTGGCGGAGTTGCAGAGGGCGCTCGGTATGCTCCCGCGGTGCTCCGCCGCAAGCCCGTCCCTGATCCATCGATCGCGCCGGTGACGCTCGCCGGTCGACGGATCCTGCTGCGGCCTCTCGACGCGGGTGATTTCGAGGCGTGGCGTGACGTGCGGCGTCGCTGCAACGACTGGTTGACGAAGTGGGAGCCGCGCCGGATCCCAGGTCAGCCCGACACCGTCGAGGACCGCCAGGCGTTCGCCTCGCGATGTTCGGTGCGGATGCGTGAGATCCAGCTCGGGACGGGCTACGGGTTCGGGATCTTCGTCGACGGCGCCTTCGCAGGTGAGATCAACGTGAGCTCGATCCACCGTGGAGCGCACCAGAGCGCATACGTCGGCTACTGGATCGATCAGGTGCTCGCCGGTCACGGCTACATGCCCGAGGCCGTGGTGACGGTGCTGCGGTTCTGCTTCGAGCAGCTCCTGTTGCACCGGGTCCAGATCTCGATCATCCCGCGCAACGACCCGAGCCGCCGGGTCGTCGAGAAGCTGGGGCTGCGGGCCGAGGGGGTCGCCGAGCGCTACCTCGAGATCGCGGGGGTCTGGGAGGACCACATCCGCTACGCGATCACCGTCGAGGAGTGGGACCTCCGCCGCGACGAGCTGACCACCACCTGGCTCCTCTGACGCCCCCACCAAAACAGGGGTCCAAATCGACACAACGTGTCGATTTGGACCCTCAGAACGGGTTCAATCGGTGGATCGGATGCGTCGCTGCAGCGCGGCCAGTCGCTCCGCGAACGCCGGTTGGTCCATCGACCAGAGCTGGTCGACCAGTTCACGCCGGACGGCGGCGTCGTGGTCGTCGCCGCCGGCGAGGTCGAGGATCGTCTGCTTCGTCCGCCGCACCAGATCCCTGGGCGCCTCCGCAGCTCGCGCGGCGGTCGCCACCGCGGTGTCGACGAGCTCGTCATCGGCGACGCATCGCCAACTCAGACCCACGCGCTCGGACTCGGGTCCGTCGAGTGCCTGTCCGAACACGACGGCGGCCATCGTGGCCTGCAGCCCCACGGCGCGCTGCAGCATCCAGGTGTGGCCGCCGCCGGGATGGATCCCGAGGTCGAGGAAGCGGGTGTCGAAGCGCGCGGAGCGCCCGGCGATGCGCACGTCGCACGCCAGCGCGAGGTTCATGCCGGCGCCGACCGCGGCGCCGTTCACCGCTGCGATCGACGGGAGCGATGAACGCGCGATCCGGAGGAAGCCGTCGTAGATGCCGAGCAGCCCCTCCTCACGTGAGCCACCGAGCTGGGACAGATCCGCTCCGGCGCAGAACGCGGGGCCCGCTCCGGTGACGACCAGGGCTCCGACGGAGTCGTCGGCGTCCAGCTCGTCGAGCGTGGCAACCAACGACGCGCACAGCGCCGCCGACAGCGCGTTGCGACGAGTGGGATCGTCGAGGGTGACCAGCGCGACCCGGTCGCGGCGCTCGACGTGCAGCAGCGGCGTCGTGGTGCTCATTCCCTCGTGGTGCTCATTCCCGCACGATGGCGGGGGAGTGGCGGAAGAACTGCTCCACGTCGCGTTCGTACTTGTAGACCGGCGCGTCGGCGCCGACGGTGCGACGGAGTCGGACGGCCTCGATGAACGCACGGACGGCCTGCGCCGAGGTGTACTCGTAGCGGAAGCCCATCTCCTTCAGACGCCGGTTGTCGACTCCGCGGCCGAAGCGCAGCAGCTGGCGGTACTCGTCGGGCAGGTCGAGGATGCCGAGGTAGGCGAGCGGGGTCGTGAGCATCCCGGTGCCGTACGGCGGGAGCGGGATCGTGCGTCGGCCGCAGATCGCGGCGACCTCCGACCAGGGCAGCAGCCCGTCGCCGGCGACGTTGTAGACGCCCGGCAGGTCGTGATCGAGGGCGAACAGGATCGAGCGGATCACGTCGTCCTCGTGCACGAACTGGAAGCGGGCGTCGAAGCCGCCGAGCGACGGGACGAGCGGCAGCTCCAGCGCTCTCGTCAACGGCGTCTCGATGTCGGCGCCGATCACGTTCGAGAACCGCAGGAGCGCGACGTTGACGTGGGGGTTGTCCTCGGCGAAGTCCCGCACGTACCCCTCGACCGCTTCGAGGGACCGCTCGACGGGCGTGCGCGGCACGGTGGAGCGGGGAGTCGTCTCGGAGAACCAGATCGGGTCCCTCGGCGAGCAGCCGTAGACCATCGTCGAGGACTTGACGATCACCGTCCGCACCGTCGAGTTGGGCGCCGACGCCGCGGCGAACAGGTTCATCGTCCCGATCACGTTGATCTCGTGGGTGGCACGCTGGGACATCTGCGTCGGGTCCACGATCAGGAACGTGTGGATGATGGTGTCGATCTCCGCGGCGCGCACGATGCGGGCGAGGATCGAGTAGTTGGCGTCGACGCGGACGTACTCGGTGCGCTCCAGCTCGACCGTGGGCTCGGTCGTGTCCAGCCCGACGATGACCTCGACGTTCGGGTCCTCCTCGAGGGCCTGCGCGACCCGACCCCCCCAGAAGGTTCCGAGTCCGGTGACGAGGACGCGGCTGGGCCGGTCACGTCCGACCGGCGCCGACGGGGTCGCGGTGTCGACGTCGGGGCTCATCCGAACCACACCGATCGGCGCTGGCGCAGCATGTCGTACAGGGCCGCCTGGATGCGGTCGCGGATCGCTTCCGCCTCGTCCATCACCCGTGACCGCGAGTAGCGCTCCTGGTCCGGTGGCACGTCGAAGCGCACCGGGTCGAGCACCCGCAGCTTGAACTTGGCCGGCAGGTAGATGAACGCGCCCGCGGGGCCGAACATGAGCATGTTCGCGGTGATGGGTGCGTACGGGATGCCGAGGAGGGACGACACGTACGGCACCCGCATGACGATGGGCATCGACTCCTCCGCGCCGACCACGGCGATCGGAACCACGGGCACCCCCGCCCGCATCGCGATCTCGACGAAGCCGCCTCGCCCGAAGCGGCGGAGCTGGTAGCGCTCGCCGACGGTCTTGGACGGCCCCTTCTCACCCTCGGGGAAGTCGAGGACGAGCTGGTGCTGCTCGGCGAGGAGGCGGTAGGCGTTGTCGGGGTGGCCGGGGACGCCGCCGAGGCGTGACCAGAGCGTGCCCACGACCGGGATCTGACGGAACCAGTTGTCGGCGAGGCCGTAGACGGGCCGACCGAGCTCCTCTTCGATGCCGTGCATGATGACCGGAGCATCCGACGGGATGGCCGCCGCGTGGTTGGCCACCAGCAGGGCTCCGCCCTCGGTCGGGATCTTCTCGAGACCGTCCCATTCCGTGCGGAACCACTGGCGGTACATCGGGTCGTACAGCCGGCGGATGAGGGAGCGCATGTTCTCGGAGCGACCCCACTCGTCGACGTCGGACAGCCGTGCGTCGTCGGGTTCGTCTTCGGGGAGGGGATCGCCGGTGACGCGGACGAGCGCACGTGTCGTGCTCGGCGTGTCGAGCGTCGGTTCGACCGGGTCCGCTTCGACGACCGGGTCCGCGGCCCCCGCTCCGCTGCCGGATCCCTCCACCGTTGACGCCATGTCGGTGATGTTAGGCCGACACGCGGAGACAGGCGGTTGGTACGGCCCGGTCGGTCAGGGGATGTTCCATGCGTAGGTCTGCTTCGTGAGCCGCAGGTAGATCACCGACTCCGTGCCGACCACCCCGGGGACCTTGCGGATCCGGTCGTTGAGCAGCTCGAGCAGGGCGTCGTCGTCGTGCACGAGCACCTCCGCCAGCAGGTCCACCGAACCGGCGGTGAGGACGAGGTAGTCGACCTCGTCGAACGCTGCGAGGTGCTCGGCGACCTCGCGGACGTCCCCGTCGACCTTGATGAGGATCATCGCCTGACGGTGCAGGCCGAGCTGCAGCGGATCGGTCACCGCCACGATCTGCATCACGCCGGTGTCCAGCAGCCGTTGGACGCGGTGGCGCACCGCCGCCTCCGACAGACCGACCTCGCGGGCGAGATGGGTGTAGGGCCGTCGTCCGTCGACCTGGAGGTGTCGGATGATCTGGGCGTCGATCTCGTCGATGACGGACTCGGACATCGGCTCAGATTGTGGGTGATCGACGGCTGAGGATCAATGTCGGAGTGCGTGTCGGTAGAAGCTCGCGATCCATCCCGCAACCCGATCCTGGTCGAGCGGTGTCGCTGAAGGGAGCAGCGACTCCATCCCCGCATCGACGACGTCGGCGCCGATCGTGTCCCGACGGGCATCCATCAGCTGCGCGGACAGACTCGGCACGAACTCGGGGTGACCCTGGACGCAGAAGACGTGGTCCCCGACGCGGTACGCACCGATGGGGCAGTAGCTGGCGGTCGCGACCAACGTCGCTCCCTCGGGGAGCCGGGTCACCTGGTCGCGGTGGCTCATGAGGATCGTGAAGCGGTCGACGTCATCGATCCACGGTGGGTGCTCCACGATCTCGAAGGTGCGTGCGCCGACGCCCCATCCGACCTCGGCACGTCGGACGTCGCCGCCGAGGGCGAGCGCTGTGAGCTGGTGTCCGAAGCAGATGCCGGCGTGCGGGAGCCGCCGACGGGCGAGCTCGGCGATGAGGTCGCGGACATCGCTGATCCACCCGACGTCGTCGTACGCGGATCGACGCGAACCGGAGGTCATCCACGCCTCGCACTCGTCGAGGTCGGTGGGCAGCTCGCCTCGGGTCGCGTCGTAGATCCGCAGGTCGAGGCCGTGGTGCACGAACGCTCTGGGGAACAGGTCGGGGTAGTCGCCGGCGACCGACGCCGGTCCGGCGTCGAGGTGGTCGCACAGCAGCAGGCCGACGGTGATCGCTCCGGCCGGCGTCGGTCCGTCAGTGTCCGTCGACGACACGTTCGAGCAGTCCTTCCAGCAGTGGCGCCGGACGTCGCCGGCGCTCTTCGGCGCGGTCGGTCGCCGACGCGAGGACGCGACCGGCGTTCACCCCGATCCACCTCAGCGGCTCAGGTTCCCAGTCCCGGCTACGGTGTCCGACCCACGGGAGGTCGACGATCTCGGTGTCCCGTCCGAGCACCAGGTCGGCGAGCGTTCGGCCGGCGAGGTTGGTGGTGGACACGCCGTCACCGACGTAGCCGCCGGCGGTGCCGACACCGCTCGCCGGATCGAAGGTGACCGCGGCGGTCCAGTCCCGGGTGATGCCGAGCGGGCCGCCCCAGTGATGGGTGACCCGAGCGTCAGCGAGGACGGGGAACAGACGACGCATCACGGCGGTGAGGTCCCCAGCGACTCGCCGGTCGCGGTCGTGGCCGTCGGCGATCGACGACCCGAAGTGGTACGGCGCCCCGCGACCGCCGAACGCGAACCGCCCGTCGAGGGTCCGCTGGCCGTAGACGAGCAGGTGACGACCGTCGGTGAACGTCTCACGTCCGGCGAGCCCGATGCGTTCCCACACCTCGTCGGGAAGTGGCTCGGTCGCGATCATCAGGGAGTAGAGCGGCAGCACGCTGCGACGAGCTCCGGCCAGACGGGCGGTGTAGCCCTCGGTGCAACGCAGCACCACGTCGGCCCGCACGTCGCCGTGGTCGGTCGCGACCAGGCCGGGGCCGAGCCAGGTCGCCCGGGTTTCCTCGTGGACGGCGACGCCGGCCGCTTCCACGGCGTGGGCGAGTCCCCGGGTGAGCCGTGCCGGGTGGATGGCTGCGCAGTGAGGCGTGTAGGCCCCGCCGACGTTGCCGACGGGCCGAACCCGCTCTGCCGTCTCCGACGGGCTCAGCCATCGGTCATCGCCGTCACCGAATCCCCAGCGGTGGCGCTCCTCGACGTAGCCCTTGACACGCGGGACATGCGCCGGATTCGTCGCGACGGTCACCGTCCCACCCCTCCTCCAGTGGCAGTCGATCCCGAGGCGCCCGATCGTCGTCTCGATCTCGTCGAGGGTGTCGATCATCGCCCGGTGCTGGGCCACTGCTGCCTCGCGACCGGCGAGCACGGCGAGCCGGTCGAGCGTGGTCGGGAACAGGGCGGAGCACCAGCCGCCGTTGCGACCCGACGCGCCGAAGCCGCAGACCTCCGACTCGACCACGACGACGCGGCAGTCGGGTTGCAACTCCTTCAGGTGCAACGCGGTCCACAGCCCGGTGAGGCCGCCGCCGACGATCACGACGTCGCAGTCGGTGTCGCCCGGCAGCGCCGGTCGTGGTGTGAGGTCGTCGTCGCAGGTCTCGAGCCACAGGCTCCGGCTGCGCATCCGCTCGGCATCGACGACCATGCAGCAACGTTAGGGGGTTCTCACCCCCGTTCTGTTCGGCGGAACACAACGGATCCGTTGTGTTCCGCCGAACAGAACATGTCGAACAGGGCGGGGGTGGGGAGGTGGGGGTGGGGGAGCGTGGGTGGGTCGAGGGGCGTAGCGTTGCGGGCATGTCGGTCGACGTGTACGTCCACGACGACAGGGTCACCATCGACATCGGTGGCGCGGACCAGGTCTGGTGCCTCAAGCGCCACATCGAGTTGCCGGTCGCAGACATCGTCGCGGTCGGAATCGACGACGTGCGGGAGGCGAAGCGCGATCTGGGCTGGCGCGTCGGCGGCGGGTACTGGCCCGGACGCATGGCCACGGGTCACTTCACCGTCCCGGGACGCCCGGGAGCCCGCCAGTTCTGGTGCGTCTACCGTGACACCGAGGTGCTGGTGATCGACACCGATCTCGACCGCCCGGCACGGGTCGTGCTCCAGCACCCCGACCGCGCCCGGCTGGCATGGCTCATCGCGGAGCGGATCCCACCGAGACGCTGACCCGACGCCCGGTCCCTGTCGGACCGACGGTGCCTGTCGGACCGGGGGTCAGGCGGTGAGCTCCGCGGCGAAGCTGGCGAACGCGTCGACGTAGCGGTCGACGTGCGCCTCGGTGTGCTGCACCGACAGGGTCCACTGCTCCTCGTCGCCCGGGGTCATGAACACACCCCGGTTCACCATCCACGGGTAGCTCGCCGTGTACAGGTGGATGTTCGTCTCGAGGAAGTCGCGGTAGCAGGTGAGCGGCTCGGGCCGGTACGAGATGCAGCCCTTGCAGCCGAGGTCGACGGTGTGGGCGGGCAGGTCGTACTCAGCGATGATCGCGTCCATCCCGCCGGCGAGCCGGGCACCCAGCACGCCGAGGTGTTCGTAGGCGTCAGGCGTCAGCACCTTCGTCAACGTCGCGAGCGACGCCGCCACGGACATCGGGTTGCCGTTGAACGTGCCCTGGTGCGCAGCACCGGCGTTGATCTCCTCCATGATGTCCGCCCGTCCGCCGAACGCGCCGATGGGAGCGCCGCCGCCGATGGCCTTCGCCCAGGTCGCGAGGTCCGGCTGCACGCCGAAGCGCTGCTGGGCGCCACCCTCGGCGATCGTCGCACCGCACTTGACCTCGTCGAAGATCAGCACGACGCCGTGGCGGGTGCAGAGGTCACGCACCGCCCGGAGGTAGCCGTCTGCCGGGACGACGATGCCGATGTTCATCATCACCGGTTCCATGATCAGACAGGCGATGTCGTCCCCCTCGGTCTGCAACAACCGCTCGAGGGCGCCGACGTCGTTGAACGGCACGACCCGGATCCACCGGGCGAGACCTTCGGGCATGCCCTTCGACTTCGGTGTGGCCGCCGGCGCGTCCCGACCGCCCATCACGTCCGCACCCGGGAGCACCGAGTACATGAGCTGGTCGACGTGACCGTGGTAGGAGCCCTCGACCTTGGCGATCACGTCCCTGCCGGTGGCGGCGCGGGCGACCCGGATCGCCGACATGTTCGACTCGGTGCCGGAGTTGGTGAACCGGACCTGGTCCACGCGGAACCGGCGGCACAGCTCCTCGGCGAGCGCGACCGTCTTCTCGACGGTGACCGCGAAGTGCATGCCGTTGCGCGCCGCATCCGCGACCGCTTCGGCGACGACGGGATGAGCGTGGCCGACCGCCATGGACCCGAAGCCGTTGTGGAAGTCGAAGTAGCCGTTGCCGTCGACGTCCCAGACCTCGGCGCCGACGCCGCGCTGCAGGTACACCGGATAGGGGTCACCGAGCTGGAAGCTCGATGCGACACCGCCCGGCATCGACCGGACCGCCCGCTCGTACAGCGCCTCGGAGGCCCTGGTCCGCTCCAACAGCCGCGGCATCTCGTCTGCTGCGATGCGTTCCGCCTGCTTCGTGAGTCGCTCGTCGCGCTCCGCGGTCACCACTTCACCATCACGTGCTTGAGCTCGGTGTAGTGCTCGACCGCGTACTGGGACATGTCCTTGCCGTAGCCGGACTGCTTGAAGCCGCCGTGGGGCATCTCCGACACGAGCGGGATGTGGTCGTTCACCCAGACGGTGCCGAAGCGGAGCTTCGCTGAGGCCTCCATCGCGGCGCCGACGTCGGAGGTGAACACCGACGCAGCGAGTCCGTAGTCGACGTCGTTGGCCATCGCGACCGCAGCGTCGAGGTCCGATGCCGCCTGGACGGTCACCACCGGACCGAAGACCTCACGCTGGACGATCTCGTCGGACTGGCCGACCCCGATCACCACCGACGGCTCGTAGTAGAAGCCGTCGCCGTCTCGGACCGATCCACCGGTTACCGCGGTGGCTCCCGCTGCGACGGCCCGCTCGACGAAGCCCTGGACCCGATCCCGCTGTGCCGAGGAGATGACCGGACCGAGCTCGGTCGCCTCGTCGGTCGTCGGGCCGACGACGAGGCTGCGTGCCGCCTCGGTGATCGCGTCGACCGCGTCGTCGTGGACTCCCGCGCCCACGATCACACGGCAGGCGGCGGTGCAGTCCTGCCCGGCGTTCCAGAAGCCGCCGACCTTGATCGCCTCGGCGACCGTCGCGAGGTCAGCGTCGTCGAGCACGACCACGGGCGCCTTGCCGCCGAGCTCGAGGTGCACCCGCTTCAGCGAGTCCGACGCCGCCTTCGCGATCGCCTTGCCCGTGCCGACCGAACCGGTGAGCGAGATCATCTCCACCAGCGGGTGCTCGACCAGCGTCGCGCCGGTCTGCTTCCCACCGGCGACGACGTTGAGGACACCGGCGGGGAAGACGTCGGCTGCGATCTCGGCGAGCAGCAGCGAGCTCATCGGGGTGAGCTCCGACGGCTTGAGCACCACGCAGTTGCCGGCGGCCAGCGCCGGGCCCAGCTTCCACGCCGCCATCATGAACGGGTAGTTCCACGGTGCGATCGATGCGACCACCCCCAGCGGCTCGCGCCGCAGCATCGACGTGTAGCCCTCGAGGTACTCGCCGGCGCCCTGGGTCTCCATCGTCCGGCACGCGCCGGCGAAGAAGCGGTAGCAGTCGACCGACGCCTCGACCTCGATGCCCGTCGCTGCGACGGGCTTGCCGGCGTTGACGTGCTCGACGGCGACGATGTCGTCGGTCCGTGCCTCGATCGCATCGGCCAGTTTCAACAGCGCCGCCATCCGCTCCGCCGGGGTGGTCCGACCCCACGCCGTGAACGCGTCGGCTGCGGCCCGGCAGGCATCGTCGACGTCGTCGGCTCCCGAGTCCGGTGAGCTGAACACCACCGATCCGGTGGCAGGATCGACGATGTCGAGGGTGGTGCCGGAGCGTGCCGGCACCCAACGTCCTCCGATGAAGTTCTGGTTGCGAACCTCGGTGACCGTCATCTGGTTTGTTCCCCCTGGTGCGGATGAAATCGACTGTCGGCGCCACGCCGTGTGCAAGGATGCGACCCGTTCGTCCGTTGTGGCGTCGCAGTGTTCGTCCAATGGCGGCGCTGGTCAACGGTCGGCGGTGCAATTCGTTGCAGTAAGGTACCAAACCGAACGGAATCCATCGCACGCGTGGGGGACTGCTGCGAATGTCAGGTTCGATCGATCAGAATCCCGGCACATCCCCCGCCCCGGTGGTGGACGTGGCTGACACGCCCGTGGTGCGCATCGAGCGCGTCACCAAGCACTTCGGTGACTTCATCGCGGTCGAGGAAGCTGACTTCGGCATCGCCGAGGGCGAGTTCTTCTCGCTGCTCGGTCCGTCGGGCTGCGGCAAGACCACGACGCTGCGGATGATCGCCGGCTTCGAGCAGCCGACGTCCGGGAGGATCCTGCTGCAGGGCCAGGACGTGTCCCGGACGCCGCCCCACAAGCGCGACGTCAACACCGTGTTCCAGAACTACGCGCTGTTCCCGCACATGAACGTGTTCGACAACGTCGCGTTCGGGCTGCGGATGCGGCGCACAGCGCTGAACGTCCTGCGGGAACGCGTTGCGGACGCGCTTAGCCTCGTCCAGTTGGCCGGGTTCGAGAAGCGGCGTGTGACCGACCTGAGCGGAGGTCAGCAGCAGCGCGTGGCGCTGGCGCGCGCGTTGGCGGTGCATCCGGGCATCCTGCTTCTCGACGAGCCGCTCAGCAACCTCGACGCCGAGCTGCGGTATGAGACGCGCAGGCAACTGGCCGAGTTGCAGCAGCGTCTGGGCATCACCGCCATCCACGTCACGCACGACCAGGAGGAGGCCATCGAGCTTGCGCAGCGCATCGCCGTGCTGAAGG
>CAYSCB010000047.1:0-14035 GCA_964429335.1 uncultured Aquihabitans sp. | reverse complement strand
CGCGCTCGTCGGCAAGGGGATCACCTTCGACTCAGGTGGGCTGTCGCTCAAGCCGGCGGCGTCGATGATGGACATGAAGGACGACATGGGCGGTGCCGCAGCGGTGATCGCCGCCATGTGCGCGCTGGCCGCGCTCGACGTCGCGGTCCGGGTCGTCAGCTTCACGCCGATGACCGACAACATGATCAGCGGTGGAGCGCAGCGTCCCGGTGACGTCTACACGGCACGGAACGGCACCACGGTGGAAGTGCTCAACACCGACGCCGAAGGCCGGCTCGTGCTCGGCGAGGCGCTGGCGCTCGCATCCGAGGAGGAACCGGTGGCGATCGTCGATCTCGCAACGCTGACCGGCGCCTGCCTCGTCGCGCTCGGGGACCGGATCGCCGGGCTCATGTCGAACGACGACGGGTTCCGGGTCCGGGTCGCCGACGCGGCGGAGCAGGCCGGGGAGCGCGTCTGGCCGCTGCCGTTGCCCGACGACTACCGGTCGCGCCTGGACAGCCAGGTCGCGGACATCAAGAACATCGCAGCCCAGCCGTGGGGTGGGACGCTGACCGCTGGGCTGTTCCTGCGGGAGTTCGTCGCCGAAGGCATCCCGTGGGCCCATCTGGACATCGCCGGGCCGGCGTTCCTGCAGGAGCCCGATGGCGAGCAGCCGAAGGGCGCGACCGGCTTCGGTGTCCGCACCCTGCTCGCGCTCCTCTCCGGCTGGCAGACGAACGCACCGGCGTCGACCGATCCCGGCGATCCTCAGTCCTGAGAGCTCTGACGGGCCTGACCGGTCTGACGGGCCTGACGGGCCTGACGGGGAGGCCGCGGTGCTGCCGGCCGCCTGGGATCGGGTGTCCGTTCACGGCTCGTGACCCAGTCGTCGTGGAGGCGTCGCAGCACCGGTGTGAGTCGGCGGACGTGTCGCGGCGCGAGGAGTGGCATGTGGGTCCTGACGGCGATGCGCCCCTCGTCGGCGCGCCGCAGCAACCCAAAGGTGGCAGCGCGGTCCACGGTGTGCATGATCGGTGAGTTCCGGCCGGTTCCTCGTCCGAGGCCCAGAGCGAGCGAGGTGTCGCGCACCCCGACGCGGAACCCGGAGGGCTGTTCTTCGAACCCTCGTGCGAAGCGTCGGAGCAGCAGGACGGTGCTCGGTCCGAGCACCGGGAGCCAGAAGCGCTCGACGTACGGGTCGCGGGGATCGACCCCGGAGGTGGCGAGCTCGGGTTCCCACCAGGGTGTCACGACGAGCGTCGTGCACCGGTCGTCGTCGGTGTCGAGTTGGTCCATCACGTCGGTCGGTGTCACGGGGCGCTCCTGTCCCGGTCGGACATGCCCACAGGACAGATCCGACGGCGGGTTCTCGTCGATGACGGGGGAAGCGCCGTCGCAGCCGGGGACGGCGACGGATGGAGGTCAGCTTATGGACGGCAGAGGGACGTGTCACCGGGGACCGGTCCCCGACGCGGGGTCTCAGACAGACGGCAACGGGACGAACGCCACGGTGGGCAGGTGCTTCGAGGCGTGTGTCCGCATCTCGTCCAACGTCGCGAACTCCTCGCCGCACTCGATGCACGAGATCGGAGCCGTGACGGACGCGGGGTCCTCCACCGGTGGGGTGACCGCGACGACGGACTCGTCGCGCAAGGTGCGGATCAACAGCTTCACGAACGGCGTCGGTGCCCGCAGTCGGACCAGTCGACCGCTGGCGAGGGTGATCTCGAGTGAGGTCGTGCTGTCGATCTCGCGGCCGACGGCGTGCACCGTGGTGACGTCGATCAGCGGGATCGGCCGCTCGAGCGTCCACGACCGTGTCAACCCGATGCCGATGTGGTCGTCCTCGATCCACAACGTGGCTTCGACCCACTCCGCTTCGTCCTCGGAGCTGTACCAACCGTCCCAGCTCAACGGGTCCATCGCCATCCCGCCGTCTCCTCCCGCTCTGACCGTGCACCCATGGAACCACAACGCCCGCACGAGTGGAAGACCGCGGTCGAGGGTGGTTCCGTACGCTGGAGGGAATGACGACGGAGCTCGACGAGGCGCGCGAACTGATCGGATCCGCCCGACGCACCGTCGTGCTCACGGGGGCTGGCATCTCGACCGATTCCGGCATCCCCGACTTCCGGGGTCCCGACGGAGTGTGGACCCGTGACCCCGAAGCCGAGCGGTTGGCGACGATCGACGCGTATCTGTCGGATCCGGACCTCCGACGGCGTGCCTGGCAGCACCGATTGGACCATCCCGTGTGGACTGCGAGGCCCAACGCCGGCCACCGTGCGTTGTTCGAGCTGGAACGTCAGGGCCGATTGCACCTGATCGTGACGCAGAACGTCGACGGTCTGCATCTGGCTGCTGGACATGACCCCGATCGCGTCGTGGCGGTGCACGGCGCGCTCCCCACGTCGCACTGCACGGTGTGCGTGTGGCGTGGTCGGACCTCGGAGGTGCTCGAACGGATCCGCTCCGGCGAGTCCGACCCCCCATGCCCGGTCTGCGGCGGGGTCATCAAGCCGGCGGTCGTGTTCTTCGGTGAGCAGCTGGTGGAGTCCGACATCGAGCGGGCGTTCGACGCTGCCGAGGAGGCCGATCTGCTGCTGGCCGTCGGGTCGACGCTGTCGGTGTACCCGGTCGCCAGGATGGTGCCGATCGCCGCGTCGGCCGGGATCCCGATCATCATCCTCAACGGGACGGAGACCGAGTTGGACTTCATGGCCACCGTCGTGCTCCGTGGCTCGATCAGTGAGCTGCTCCCAGCGCTCGTCGCCTGAGCCCCCGGTCCGTGTCGTTCAGGGTCCGGAGCCCCGCCTTCCGGAATGTTGACTGGTTGGGTAGGGTTTTCCTCATCGACCACCGCGACGACATCGGACGGTCGACCGATCGACACTTGGAGCAAGAGCCATGGCGAACTTCCGGGACCTCCTGAACGCGACGAAGGCGGAGATCCGCGAGGTCGGCACGGCTGAGGCCGAGGATCTCGTCGAGCGCGGTGCGACGCTGCTCGACGTCCGCGAGGCCGACGAGTTCGAACAAGGTGCGGTGCCGGGTTCGGTGTTCCTGCCCCGTGGCCATCTGGAGAGCCAGGTGGAGGGTCGCATCCCGGACAAGTCGACCACCGTCGTCATCATGTGCGCGGGTGGCGTGCGCTCAGCGTTCGCTGCGCGGACGATGCAGGAGCTCGGCTACAGCGACGTCGTGTCGATGGCCGGCGGGTTCAACCGATGGAAGGACGAGGGCCGCAACTGGCGCATCCCCGAGGTGTTGACCCCGGAGCAGCGCAACCGCTACAGCCGCCACCTGTTGATGCCCGAGGTCGGTGAGGAGGGTCAGCAGAAGCTCCTCGGGGCGCGGGTCCTGCTGCTGGGTGCAGGCGGACTCGGATCGCCCGCCGCGCTCTACCTCGCTGCGGCGGGCGTCGGGACACTCGGCATCGTCGACATGGACGTCGTCGACGACTCCAACCTCCAACGCCAGATCCTCCACAACGTCGACCGGATCGGCGAACGCAAGGTCGACTCGGCGAAGAAGACGATCGCGCTGCTCAACCCGGATGTGAACGTCATCACCTTCGACGTGCGACTCGACGCCACGAACATCTCCGACATCATCGGCCAGTTCGACCTCGTCGTGGACGGTGCGGACAACTTCCCGGTGCGCTACATGCTCAACGACGCGTCGGTGCGCCTCGGCATCCCGGTGGTGCACGGGTCGATCTTCCGCTTCGAGGGCAACGTCACGGTGTTCGACCCGAAGCGGGGGCCGACCTACCGCGACATGCTGCCGGAACCGCCGCCGGCGGAGTTGGCGCCGAGCTGCTCGGAAGCCGGCGTGCTCGGCGTGCTCCCCGGCATCGTCGGGTGTCTCCAGGCGCTCGAGGCGATGAAGCTGATCCTCGGGATCGGTGAGCCGCTCATCGGCCGCTACCTCGCGTTCGACGCGCTCGACATGGAGTTCCGGGAGTTCAAGATCCGCAGGGACCCGTCGAACCGCATCACCTGGGAGAACCGGGACCAGATCGTGGTCACCGAGCTCGACGGGCTCTGCCAGCCGGCCCCCCTGCAGGCTCCCGCCGCCTGAGCCAGGATCGCCGCTGGTGTTCTTGGGGGATGTCGACGGTTGAGATGTCGGATTCCCCCGAGTTCGGTGGAGCCTGGGTCGCCGCGGGTGTTCTTGGGGGATGTCGACGGTTGAGATGTCGGATTCCCCCGAGTTCGGTGGAGCCTGGATATCGGTGGATCCAGGCTGAGTTGGCCGCTCAGCGACTGAGGCGGCGGGCGATCTCGTCACCGATCTCGAGGGAGCTCGTCGCTGCCGGCGACGGAGCGTTGAGCACGTGCAGCGCACCCGGACGTTCCACGATCAGGAAGTCGTCGACGAGCGAGCCGTCGGAGCGCACCGCCTGGGCACGTACCCCTGCATCTGCCGGCAGGAGGTCCTCAGCGGTCAGCTCGGGGACCAGGCGCTGCAGGTCCCGCAGGAACCGACGTCGGAACAGCGACCGACGGACCTCTTCGATGCCGGTGCGGACGTGGCGCTTCGCCAGGTTCCGGAACGCCGCTGAACGCAGGGTGTCGGACAGCTCGCGGGGTGCGACATCACGCCACCGGTAGCCCTCCCGGGCGAGCGCCAGCACTGCGTTCGGTCCGGCGTGCACCGTCCCGTCGACCCCTCGGGTCAGGTGCACGCCGAGGAACGGGAACGCAGGGTCGGCCACGGGATAGATCAGCCCGTGGATGAGGTGGGCGGCGGCCGGACGCAACTCGAGGTACTCACCCCGGAACGGGATGATCCGTGCCGGTGGATCGACTCCGAGGGTCGCAGCGACGAGGTCCGACTGGAGCCCGGCGCAGTTCACCAGCACGCGGGCCAGGAGGTCACCCCGGTCGGTCCTGATGCGATGGACGCCCGAGACGCGCGACGTGCCGAGGAACCGGGTGTCGGTGCGGACCTCTCCACCGCCCGCTCGCAGGTCGGCCGCGAGCTGACGAGTGATCGCTCCGTAGTCGGTGACTCCGGTCTCGGGCACGTGCAGCGCTGCGACGCAGCGGAGGTGCGGTTCGATCTCCGATGCCTGCCCCGGGTCGAGCCGCCGGACGGCGAGGCCGTGGGCCCGTCCCCGGGCCTCGAGCTGCGCCAAGCCGTCGAGCTCCTCGGTGCGGGTGGCCGCGATCAACTTGCCGGTGAGCTCGACGGCGATCCCGTGTGCCCGTGCGAAGTGCTCGATGGAACGAGCGCCGGCACGGCAGAGGCGTGCCTTCATCGATCCCGGCCGGTAGTAGATGCCGGAGTGGATGACGCCGCTGTTGTGCCCACTCTGGTGGCGGGCGACGGTCGACTCCTTCTCCAGGACCACGACACGTCGGTGTGGATCGGCGTGGAGCAGTGAACGTGCGGTTGCGAGCCCGACGATCCCGCCGCCGACGACGGCGACGTCGTGGATCGATCGTCCGGTCACGCGCACCGTCCGGAACCCGCACGCCGATGCGGCGGAAGGGGATCCGGGTCGTCGGGGTCCTGGCTCACAGCGTGGGCGTCTCCACCCGGAGGTGGTCCGGGTGGCGAACCTCTCGTGACACGAGCATCGCGACGACGACACAGGCGACTGCTCCCGCTGCGACCATGCCGAGCTCGACCCGGAGGAAGAGGTCACGTCCGTTCGTCGCCGTCACGGCGAGGAACGCCACGGTGGCGATCCCCCACGGCCAGCCGGTCTGACGCTGGTGGTGCAGGGCGATCTGCGCCTGGTTGAGCGTGAGCGCTGCGGTCATCAGCATCGAGGCGAGTGTCAGCAACGCCATGTCGCGTGCGCCGAGGAGCGCGTACTCGCCGCCGAACAGGACACGCACGGCGAGCGGGCCCAGCGCGGCGGCGCCGACGACAGCGGCCAGCGTGGTCGATGCCATCGCGACGTTGAGCCGGCGCAGGTCCGACCGGAACGCGACGACGTCACCGACCGCCGCGAGGTGGGACAGCCGTGGCAGCACGATCGCCTGGATCGCCTGGAACAGGAACAACGGGATGCGTGCGATCACGAGCCCCGACAGGAAGATCCCGGCCTTGTCGGCGTCGACGCGGTTGCCGAGCACCTCGATCGACACCGTGCCGATGTTGATCGTGAGTGCGCTCAGGAACGAGGTCAGCAGCAGGAACCCCATCGAGGTCGTGAGACGGCGCCATCCCGGAGGGACATCGGGTCGATCGGGAGTCACCAGCACCCCCGGGGCGGTCCGTCCGCGACCCCAGCGGAGAGCCAGCCAGCCGGCCACGATCCCGACATAGGCGCTCCCCGACACGATGAAGCCGAACGACGACGGTCTCCACACGCCCCACATGAGGAGGGCGATGCCGGGGATCGCCTTGCCGAGCCCGTCGGCGGCGAACATCAGCCCGTAGCCGTGGAAGCGATGCTCTCCCGACAGCACGCCGCGCAGCAGGAACATCAGCCAGACACCCACCAGGCCGAACAGCAGCAGAGCGACGAACGCGGTGTCGCCGCGGAAGAGCGAGTCCGCGATCCGACCACGGGCCAGGACACCGATGGCGATCGCCGCGGCGAGGACACCGGCGGAGGCGGCGGTGACACGCCGGACGAGCGTGGACCATCCGCTCCCGCGTGCTGCACGCGTGGCGATCGAACGTGACAGCTCCTGTTCGACCGGGATGAACAGCCCGTTGCCGACGAGGAACAGCACGACCCAGAGGATCGACACCACGGTGAACCGATCCGGTCCGAGCTCCCTGGCTGCGGCGGACAGGAACACATAGGAGGCGACCCCGTCGAAGAGCAGTCCGATCGTGAGCGAGGAACGCCCGCCCACGACGACCGAACGTACCCAATCGACCGATCGGCCGGGGATGCGTGGCGCCGCGACGTCGAGCGGGATCTCGGTGCTCGTTCCGTCGGTCCGTTCGACCGCGGCTGTGTCGCCGGACTGCACGCCGTGAGCCTACGTGGCGCAGCGGGGCGACATGTCGGAGGCGGGGTTCCGCGATGTCATGGGCGGGGTTCCGCCATGTCGTTTAGCGTTGCGGCGTGGCAGAGGCGGAGGCTCACCCCGGTGGTTGGTGCCCCTTCGTGCGCGTGGTGGTGCTCAACTGGAACTCCGCCTGGTTCACCCGTCGCTGCGTCGAGGCGTTGCAGCGCACCGAGCACCCGGCTGACCACTTCGAGGTCGTCGTCGTCGACAACGGCTCGGTCGACGGGTCCCTCGAGCGGCTGCGCGCGTGGTTCCCGGACCTGCGGATCATCGCGAACGGGGCGAACCTCGGCTTCGCGGAGGGCTGCAACCGCGGCATGCGCGACCGGACCGGTGTCGATGCCGTCGCGTTGATCAACAACGACGCGGTCGTCGATCCGGGCTGGCTCGTGCCCTTGGTCGAGGCGCTCGACGGCGATCCCAGGATCGGGGCGGCGTCGGCCTGCCTCGTGCTCGAACCCGGCTTCATCCCGATCGACGTCGAAGCCGAGCGGACGGTCACGGTCCGCTCGGTGCGGACCGATGGCTGGGATGTGACCGCGGCGGTGCGGGCGGACGGCTTCGAGGCGGTTTCCGATGCCACGTGGCCGCTCGACGTCACCCGCCGCCTCCGTCATGGACGAGGCCGGCTCTGGATCCCGGCCGCCCCGGGCGTGCGCGGCGTCACGATCGCGTTCGAAGGTGGCGGCAACGTCTCGGCCACCTCCGGGGTGGAGACGGTCGGCGGACCCGCGGGACGTGAGATCACCATCGCGGTCTCCTCGGAGCGCATCAACCTCCTCAACGGGATCGGAACGGCCCGCAACGAACGCTGCGAGGGCTACGACCGCCACTACGGGATACCCGAAGGGGAGTCAGGTGAGGAGTCCGAGGCCCTCGTGGACGTGGAAGGCGTCTGTGGGGGTGCTGCCCTGCTGCGCTCGACGATGCTCGACGAGGTCGGTCTGCTCGATGCCCGGCTGTTCGCCTACTACGAGGACACCGACCTGTCGTGGCGGGCGAGCAGGGCGGGATGGCGTCTGGTCGCGGTGCCACGGTCGCGGGTGGCCCATGCCTTCGGCGCGGCGGGCGGAAGTCGGGCGCCGGGCTTCTTCCACCTCGATCGTCGCAACTGGTGGCTCACCGCTGAGCGCAATGGCACCCCCGAGCAACGTCGCGTCGTCCGCTCGGAGGTGCGACGGGAGGTCCGCACCGCGGTCCGGGCGAACGTCGCCGGGCGGCTCCGACGTCGCCGGCCGCCTTCCCTGCTGCTCGTCGGCGCGTGGGCACGGATCATCGCGGACCACCGGATCGAGCTGGCGCGTCGGGACCACCCGTCCCGCGGCTTCCCAGGCGTCCGAGCGACACGTTCGGTTCTCGGCCGCTTCCAGCCCCGCCCGCGACCCGGCATCCCGGCGGCGCGGCCGTGGGGACCCGTCCCGGTCCGGATCGATGTGACCGCCCTCGTGGAACGGTCCGGATCGACGACCCTTCAGGCGGCAGGGTGGACCGCGACCCGCCGTGACGATGCCCGGCGCGTCGTCCGGGTGCTGCTGCAGGAGCACCCGGAGCTCGATGTCATCACCCTCGTCGAGGACCGTTCCGGTGCGTCGGTCGTCGCGGGTCCCCGGGAGGTCGCCGAGCTGCTCGGGATCCGTCCGGTCGGCCCGACACCCGCCGACGCTCCGATCCCCGCGCCCGATGATCCAGCGGTGGTCCTGTGGCTGGATCAGGAGGCTCCCGCGGTCCCACGATCGGGGC
Source organism: uncultured Aquihabitans sp. (assembly GCA_964429335.1). Lineage (GTDB taxonomy): Bacteria > Actinomycetota > Acidimicrobiia > Acidimicrobiales > Microtrichaceae > Dermatobacter. The sequence continues at coordinate 5,330 of CAYSCB010000047.1, read as the reverse complement.
CGGGGCCGATGACGATCGTGGCGGGCCCTGATGCGGAACCGGCAGCGGTGGCGGCCGCGCTCGTGGCCGCACACCACCCGTCCGGTGAACGCCGCACCACGGCGTCCGGCGCGTAGGCTCGCCTGCCATGGCTCACCCCTCTCGTCGTGGACGGCTCGTTCGACGCGCATCGGTGCTGTTCGGCCTCGGATTCCTGCTCGCCGTCGTCCCGGTGCCGTCAGTCACCTTCGCGATCCAGTCGGCGGGTGCGGCCGAAGCGGTCACCGCGACGTCACCGATGACACCTGAGCAGTTGGTGGAGGCTCAGCAGGCGGTCGGAGAGTCGCTCGGATCGGACCGGGTCGTGGCGTCCGAGAGCGGGATGAGCCCGTTCACGGCGATCGGTTTCACCTTCGACGCCCAGCCGTCAGCGCCGGTGATCGTCCGCGTCCGTGACGCCCGGGGTGCTCTGGGAGCGTGGACGAAGCTGGAGTCCCAGGACACCGAGGGTCCCGACGCCGGCAGCGCGGAGCGGGCGCGTTCAGGGACCGAACCGTTGTGGGTCCCGGACGGCACCGGCTACGAGGTGAGCTTCCCGGGTGATGTCAGTGGGGCTCGGGTCGTCGTGGTGCGTGACGAGCTGCATCGCAGCACCGTGGATGCGACGCCGTTCGCCGACGCGGCGGTACCGCCGCCGTTCGGTATCACCCTGCGCAGCAGTTGGGGCGCCCGGGCACCGAAGGACACGAGCTACGGCACGACGGTGAAGCTGGCGGTCGTGCACCACTCCGACAGCGGCAACAACTACTCGTCAGCAGAGGTGCCCGGCATCCTCAGATCGATCCAGGCGTTCCACATGGAGGGTCGTGGTTGGTCCGACATCGCGTACAACTTCGTGGTCGACAAGTTCGGCGGGATCTGGGAAGGACGTGGGGGAGGGATCGATCGACCGGTCATCGGCGCGCACGCACAGGGGTTCAACACCAACACCGTCGGTGTGATGGTCATCGGCGACTACACCCAGGCGACCCCGAGCGCGGCGTCGTTGGAATCGGTCGCGAAGGTGATCGGCTGGAAGATGTTCCTGTCTCGCAACGATCCGGTGAACACCGTCACGTTCACCTCCGGTGGATCACCCAGGTACCCGGCAGGTCAGGTGGTGTCCCTCCCGGGTGTCGTCGGTCACCAGGACGTCGGGCTCACGAGCTGCCCGGGCAGCATCGAATCCTCCCTCAGCGGCGTGCGCTCCCGCGCGCAGGAGTGGACGAGTTGGATCCGGGCGACCAGCGTCCCCGTCGGCAACCTCGAGTCCCTCATCGGCGGCTCTGGAACGGTGACGGCCTCGGGGTGGGCGGCCGATCCGTCCACCTCCGCGCCCGTCGGTGTCCTGTTGACGGCCGGGAGCGTGACCGTCGGCGGCACGGCGAACCGCTCCAGACCGGACGTGCAGGCGGTCTATCCCGCCTACGGCGGCTCGACGGGATTCAGCCTGGCAGCGGCCGGTGTCGCGCCCGGACTGCAGCTCGCGTGCGTCACGGCGCTGGACGGTGACGGTGGGATGGATCTCGGCATGGGATGTGTCCGTGTGTACGTGACAGACCCGACGGGATTGAGCCCGACCGGGAACTTCAGCTCTGCGGCGGGCGGGGTCGGGGAGTTGACCGTGGGCGGTTGGAGCTCCGACGCCGACGGCCCGGCTCCGCGGGAGGTCACGCTCTCGGTGGACGGCGTGGTGCGGTACCGGGGCCCGTCGTCCGCGGACGGCACCTTCCTCGTGAGGATCCCACGGGTGCTCGGTGGTCGCCGGGACGTGTGCCTGGGTGTGACCAACGGGGGACGGGGTTCCTCGGTCACCGCAGCGTGCCTGGCCGTCGACGTGCGGGGAGCGAACCCCGTCGGCAACGTCGACGGGTTCGCGACCCGGGAGAACTACGTGGCCATGTCGGGATGGGCGCTCGACCTGGAGACGTCCGCTCCGATCCCCGTCGACGTGGTCCTGGACGGCACGCGGGTCTTCAGGACGGTCGGCGGACGCCCACGGCCTGACGTCGGCTCCGCCTACGGCACCGGCGAGAGCTCCGGCTTCGGACAGGAGCTATGGGGCGTGCCGGCCGGATCGCACACGCTGTGCGCCGTTGCACGCAACGTCGGGCTCGGATCCGACCAAACGATCGGGTGCCGACGGTTCGTGGTCAAGTGACCGGATGGATCAGACCGATCCCGCGAGCTCCGGTGGTGGATCCACCTCACGGGAGATGACGGATCCGGCCTCGTCGACCCACCCGAGGTGACGGGCGGGGTTCCCGACCACGAGCTCGTGCGGTCGGACCGGCCGCGTCACGACCGCTCCGGCCCCCACCATCGCGTAGTCGCCGATGTCGTTGCCGCAGACGATCGTGGCGTTCGCTCCGATCGACGCTCCTCGACCGATCCGCGTCTCGGTGACGGACCACCCCGTGTTGAACGCCCTCGGGACGAGGTCGTTGGTGAAGACCGCGCTCGGACCGACGAACACGTCGTCACCGATGATGACCCCGGTGTACACCGAGACGTTGTTCTGGACCTTGACCCGGTCGCCGATGATCGCTCCTGAGTCGACGAACACGTTCTTGCCGAGGTTCGTTCCGCTGCCGACCCGGGCACCGGACCGGACGTGGACGTGATGCCAGACACGGGTTCCGTGATCGATGTGGGCGCCGTCCTCGACGACGGCGGTGGGGTGGACGTACACGTCGGTCAAAGCTCGGACCTCTCGGGGCGGTGGCCGCTCCGGTTCCATCGATGGTGTGCCACCATGCTAGAACCGATCCCGTGAAGGGCCTGATCCTCTCGGGCGGAGCTGGGACGAGGCTCCGTCCGATCACACACACGAGCGCGAAGCAGCTGGTGCCGGTCGCGAACAAGCCGATCCTGTTCTACGGGATCGAGGACATGGTCGACGCCGGGATCACCGACATCGGCATCATCACCGGTGAGACCGGCCCGGAGGTGATGGAAGCCGTCGGCGACGGCTCGAAGTTCGGCGCCGAGATCACCTACATCCCGCAGGACGATCCGTTGGGGCTCGCCCACTGCGTGCTGATCGCGCGTGACTTCCTCGGCGACGACGACTTCGTGATGTACCTCGGTGACAACATGCTCCAACAGGGTCTCCTCGAGTTCGTCCACACCTTCGAAGCCGATCGGGCGCTCGCGGTCGAGCCCACGCTGCACGACGACCACCTGGCGCCATCGGCGCAGATCCTCCTCGCCGAGGTCCCCGATCCCCACCGCTTCGGCATCGCCGAGGTGGACGAGCAGGGCCACGTCGTCCATCTCGTCGAGAAGCCGGAGGACCCACCGTCGAACCTCGCCCTGGTCGGCGTGTACCTGTTCACCCCGGCGATCCACCAGGCGGTCGCCTCGATCGAACCGTCGGCCCGCGGTGAGCTCGAGATCACCGACGCCATCCAGTGGCTCATCGACCAGGGCCACCGTGTCCGTCACGACTCGCTCACCGGTTGGTGGCTCGACACCGGCAAGAAGGACCCGTTGCTCGAGTCCAACCGACGGGTGCTCGAGACCCTCGAGGCCCGCATCGACGGTGACGTCGATGAATCCTCCGACATCGACGGTCGCGTCGTCGTCGAATCCGGCGCCGAGATCCGCAACAGCCGCATCCGTGGGCCGGTGATCATCGGTTCGGGGAGCGTCGTGGTCGACTCCTACATCGGGCCGTACACCGCGATCGGCCCGGACTGCCGCATCGAGCGCTCAGACGTCGACCAGTCCGTCGTGCTCGACCGCTCGAGCATCGTCGGAGTCGAACGGCTGTCGGACTCGCTGATCGGACGGGATGCCGAGGTGCATCGGTCCGGCGTCCGTCCGGCTGCCACGCGCCTCATGGTCGGCGACCACAGCTCCGTCGACCTCGAATAGCCGCATCCGACCGACCGAGATCAGCTCGTCCCGCCACGAACAGGACCGTTCCAACATGCCCGAGATCACCCCCTCAGAGACCATCGACGGCGTCTTCGTCGTGACCCCGCAGATGTTCGGTGACGACCGCGGCTACTTCGTCGAGACCTACCGCCGGTCGTGGTTCCCCGGTGGACGTGAGATGGTGCAGGGCAACCGCGGCAACCGGGTAGCGGGCTGCGTGGTCGGCCTGCACTACCACCTGCATCAGGCCGACTACTGGTACGTGCCGTTCGGCCACGCCCGGGTCGTGCTCCACGACCTCCGCCAGGGCAGTCCCACCGACGGGGCGACGCAGATGATCGACCTCGGCGAGGTCGACGGCGGCGAGAACCGCCATCTCGGCGTGTACATCCCGCCGGGGGTCGCGCACGGCTTCGCGAGCCTCAGCGACATGGCGATCACCTACCTGGTCGACGGCTACTACAACCCTGCTGATGAGCTCGGCGTGGCGTGGGACGATCCGGAGATCGGTGCGGACTGGGGGTTGACGGACCCGATCCTGTCCGCACGCGACCAGGCGAACCCGCGCAGGAGTGAGATCGAGCCCATGTGGCAGCCGCATCGCTCCCTGCGGACCTGAGCGGACGGTCCGCGCTCACGGCGCGCCGCCACGCCATGATTGCACGGTCATGAGGAGCGTGATCCGGTGTACAAGGGACGGATGATCGCGGCCGTCGTGCCGGCGCACAACGAAGCCGCTCACATCCGGGACGTGATCTCCGGGCTCCCCGGTACCGTCGATCACATCGTGATCGTCGACGACAAGAGCTCTGATGACACCGCGGAGCTCGCCGAGACGAGCGGCGATCCCCGGGTGCACGTGATCCGACACGAGCGCAACACCGGGGTCGGTGGGGCGATCATCAGCGGACACAAGCGCGCCCTCGAGCTCGGCGCGGACATCGACGTGATCTTCGCCGGCGACGACCAGATGGATCCCGCCTACCTGGAGGCGCTGCTCGACCCGATCGTCGACGAGGGCTACGGGTTCACCAAGGCGAACCGGTTCTACTCCTCGACCTCCTACCAGGGGATGCCGGCCTACCGCGTGTTCGGCAACGTCCTGCTGTCGTTCGCCAACAAGGCCGCATCGGGGTACTGGAACCTCTTCGACCCGCAGAACGGATACACCGCAACCTCCGCCGAGGTGCTGCGGCGGATCGATCTCGACGCCATCTCCCAGGGCTACGAGTTCGAGAACGACTACCTCCTCAACCTCAACATCCTGGATGTCCGCGCGCGGGACATCCCGATCCCGGCCCGCTACGGATCCGAGGTGTCGGGCATCAAGCTCCGCAAGGTCATCCCCGCGATCGGCGGGATGCTCTTCGCAGGGTTCTTCCGGCGGGTGTTCCTCAAGTACGTCGTCGGCTCGTTCTCGCCGATCGCCC
>CAYSCB010000046.1:13204-14281 GCA_964429335.1 uncultured Aquihabitans sp. | reverse complement strand
CTCGATGCTCATCGGGTTCGCCTGGATGAAGAAGATCATCACGATCGAGGTGTGAGGAGATGTCACCGATGCTCATGATCTCCGTGCTCCTCATCGCCGCCGCCGTCGGCGCGGCGGTGTGGACCGTGCTCAGCCAGCTCGACGAACGACAGGTCGTCCGCGAGGCGTTGCGCCAGCTCGACGGCTACGAGGTCGAGAACCAACGCGACCAGCACATGCTGGTACCACTCAAGGACCGGGCGCTCACCCCGCTCGTCGACGGTGTCACCGGACTGGGTCGTCGCCTCACGCCCGTGGGCTACGTCGAGAAGGTCAAGCAGAAGCTCGTCTACGCTGGCATCACCGATCAGACCGCTGTGGACCGCTTCCTCGCGATCCGTGTCGTGACCGTGGGCCTCGCGGCGCTGACGTTCGTGCTGCTGTTCGTGTTCAACCTGCTCGGCCTGTCGGGGAACCTCCGTCTCGCTCTCCCCGGGCTGTTGATCCTGGTGTTCGTCCTCGGACCCGACAGCTGGCTCAACCGCAAGGTCGCCGAACGTCAGCACGAGATCCAGATCACCCTGCCCGACGTGATGGACCTGCTCGTGATCTCCGTGGAGGCCGGCCTCGGCTTCGAGCAGGCGATCGATCGGGTGGTCAACTCCGTGCCCGGAGCCCTCTCCGACGAGTTCTCGAGGATGCTCGGTGAGACACGGGCGGGGGCCTCGCGGTCGGACTCGATGCGTGCGATGGACGAGCGCTGCAACGTCCCCGAGCTCCGGTCGTTCGTCATGGCGATCATCCAGGCCGACCAGTTCGGTGTCTCGATCGGACGCGTGCTGCGCGGCCAAGCCGACGAGATGCGCATCAAGCGCCGTCAGCTCGCCCAGGAGCGGGCGCAGAAGGCCCCCGTGAAGATGCTGATCCCCATGGTGTTCTGCATCTTCCCGGCGCTGTTCGTGATCGTGCTGGGTCCGGCGATCATGAACATCCGGGAGAGCCTGGGATGACCGCTCCCGACCCCTCGTGACCACCACGGTTGCGGACCGCGTCGAACTGGAGGATCGTCGCGGTCCTGTCGGGGAGGGTCCTGCCGGG
>CAYSCB010000046.1:0-13104 GCA_964429335.1 uncultured Aquihabitans sp. | reverse complement strand
GGACCGCGTCGAACTGGAGGATCGTCGCGGTCCTGTCGGGGAGGGTCCTGCCGGGCGGGATCCTGTCAGCGACGGTGGACTGGGGCTCCTGTTCGCCGGCGGGCTGGCGTTGCTGGCGGCGCGACCGCTGGTGGACAACAGCTTCCTGACGCACCTCGCAACCGGTCGGATCATGTTGGCCGACGGGATCCCGGCCACGAACCCGTTCCTCTACTCCTCCACGGACTTCCCGATCCCGAGCTGGTGGTGGTCAGCGGTCCTCGCTGGGGTCGATGCAGTCGCCGGGGGTCCAGGCATCCGGGTGCTGACAGCGTTGCTCGCCGGATTGCTCGGGGCCCTGATCGTCCGACTCACACGTCCCGATCCCGACGACGAGGTCTCCCGGCGTCGTGGACTGCTGTCTGTGGTGCTGCCGGCAGCCTGCGCGTTCGTGGCGCTCATGCCGTTCCTGAACGCCCGCCCGCAGCTGCCGGGCTACCTCCTGTTGGCCCTGGCGGTCCTCGTCGTGCACGAACGGCGGGCACCGTGGTGGCTGGTCCCTGTCTTCGCCGCCTGGGTCAACGTCCACGGCACGTGGATGTACGGCCTCGCCGTGCTCGGACTGCTCCTCGGTGCCCAGGCGATCGACCGGCGACGGATCGACCGACACCAGGTGCTCTGCGGGGTCGCGGGTCTCGTCGGTGTGGCCGTCGGCGGTCTCCTCGGTCCCGGCCCGTTCCGGCTCGTGCTGCTTCCGTTCGATCAGTTCGGCGACGACCGTGCCCGGCGCGCGATCGCGTCGTACCAGGAGTGGCAGCCTGCCGGGATGGGCCATCCCCTCCCGTGGCTCCTCATCGCGATGGGGCTCGTCGCGCTCGTCGGTGGGGTGCGGAACCGGCGGTGGGGAACGGCCCTCGGTTCCGTTGCCGTGGTTGCCATGGGGATGTCGGCCGGTCGCCTCCTCCCGCTTGCTGCGATCACGCTCGTTCCGTGGGCGGCTGCGGGACTCGATCGTGTCGGCGGTCTGGGCGTTCCCACGGGTCGCTCCCGTCGTGTCATCGGTTCACTCGGTGCCGTGCTGACGATGATCGCTCTCGGATGGGTGGCTCTGACACCGGCTTATGACCTCTCCCGCTATCCCGTTGCCGCTGTCGACTGGATGCAGCACCATCGCCTCGCCGGCGAGGGGGACGTGAAGGTGCTGTCGCACGACTACGTCGGGAACTACCTCGACTGGCGCTTCGGTGAGCGGGCGAACACGTTCGTCGACGACCGCCCCGGGGTTGACGCGGCACTCGACTACGCGGCGCTGATCGAGATGCGCCCTGGATGGCGAGCGTCGTTGCGGCGCGCCGATCCGGACGTCATCGTGTGGCGCTCCGAGGAGCAGCTCACCCGGAAGCTCCCACGATCGCAGTGGTACGACGCCGGCAGGTTCGGTCGCTTCAGCGTCTTCTGCCGGAGCTCCATCGCCGATCGCTGTCGCTGAGCGTCGGCAGGCGATCCGGCGATCGCCAGTCGCGGATCCAGCTGTCCTGCGGGCCCTGCAGACCCGGTGTGGCGCCGGCGTGCGCTCGTCGACGGGCGCTCCACCAGTCCGTCACGGTCTCATCAGCGAGCGCCGCGACAGCCTGCTCGAGGCGGACGGCGAACCGGCGGGCATCCTCGCCCTCGACCGGTCGCAGTGGTGCACCGACGTTGACCTCGATGCGCCCCGGGCTCGGCAGCGTCGTGCCCTTCGCGAGGATGCGTCCGGTGCCGTCGATGTGCACCGGCACGACCGGGACGCCGCAGCGAACCGCCAGGTAGGCAGCGCCGCCCTTGTGCGGCTGCCCCCAACCATCGGGGCTGCGGCCGCCCTCCGGGAAGATCAACAGCGACCAGCCCTCTTCGAGCAGCCGGGCAGCGGTGTCGGCGGAGCGACGGCTCACCTTCTTGCGCTCCATCGGAATCGCGCCGTAGGCCCACGAGATCGCCGCGGCCTTGGGACGGGTGTCGAAGAAGTGGTCCGCGGCCGCCGCCACGACCAACTCGCTGCGCCACGGCCGAGGGAGGTGGGTCAACAGCACCGGCGTGTCGAGGTGGCTGTGGTGGTTCGCGACGAAGATCGCGTTGCCGTCGAGGTCCTCCATCCGGTCGAGGTTGCGGACCTCAGGCCGGGCGAGGATGTCGGTACCGACCCGTCCGACCGTCTCGATCACCCCACGCCGCAGCGCCCGTGCGAGCGGGCGGCGTGCCCAGTCGGTGTCGTAGCGGTCACCGAGCTCGTCGGGTGCCTCGAGTGGGTCCACGCCGATGGGAACGGGTGCGGCGGTCCACGGGAACCCGAGGCGGCCGACGATGCGGGCGGGCGACGGGATCCCGCCAGGCAGGCCGCTGCCGGTCACGACACGTCCGCCATGGCGAGCGGCGGGTTCTTGAAGTACGTGATCGTCGGTCGTGGGCCGACCACGTCGGAGGCGATCTCGAGCGCGTCGGCCATCGTCGACGCGGGTCGGAACCCGAGGCGTCGCACTGTGGCCGGATCGCCGCCGACGACGATCACGCCGCCGAGGTGCTCGAGCGCGTGGCTGCCCCAGTACCACATGTAGAACGGGTGCACGCCGTGGTAGGCGTAGCTCGTCCGGTACAGGTGCCGATACCAGTCGTCGGTGGCGAAGCGCTCCTCGTAACGCGACTCCATGACCTCGGGGTCGGTCGTGTCGGCCAGCACCTCTTCGAAGAAGTCGATGTAGCTCGGGTGGTGCACCGGGTGGAACTCCGGCGTGGTCGGGTGGCTCATGATGAGCACACCGCCCTCGCGCACGAGCGGTCGACCCTTGTAGAGGTTGAAGAAGTAGCCGAGCCCGAGGCACATGACGAGGATCGGGTTCATGATCGAGTTCACGTTGTACGGGCAGATGTAGGGGAGCCCGAGGGCGAGCACGTCGGTCTGTCCCTCGACCGGTACGAGCTGCTGTTCGTAGACGTGCCCGGTGGTGATCCTGTGGACCGCCTCGACCTCGCCCGCGGTGACCGAGGTCATCGCGTACGGCGCCCGCCAGCCGTGGAGGATCCGGCGGCGGTTGGTGGGCGACAGGCGGTCGAGGCCGGCGCGGGCGGCGAGGAACGTGGCGCGGTCACGTGCGCTCCACTCCCACTCCCGCTTCGCGAGCACGGACATCGGCCCGTCGCCGTACAGGTCGTTGTTGACCGTCGTCTCGATCTGGAACACCTTGATGCCGGCGTCGCGCAGCACCTCGCCCTGTCGCCAGTTGCTCTTGTGGAGCTCCGACGCCCCCTGGTCCATGAAGCTCCGGGAGCGTCGCATGGTGTGGACGTTGTGGTGGTGGCGCAGCGCCTGGTAGCCCGACAGCCCGGTCGCTGTGGACTTCCAGCCGCCGTCCATCGACACGAGGTTGATGTTCACGTAGACGATCAGGTCCGACTGCGCGGCCCGCGTCGAGATCTGCACCTCCTCGCCGTGACGGGTCTCGCCGATGAGCGTCATCCCGTCGGGGTCCTCGGCATCGTGGTTGTACAGCTGTCCGCGTGGAGCGAACGCGTCGTAGACGCGGTCGCCGACGGCGTGACGCAGCTCCGCCTCGGTCATGCGGCGGTGCAGCGCGAGCGCGGCGATCAGGTGGACGTCGGTGACGCCGGCCTCCGCAGCCAGGTCGAGGACCGCCTCGATCACCCGCTGGCGGATGTCGGGACGGCGCATCTGCGGCAGCGGCAGCGAGATGTCGTCGAACGCGATCGTGAGTCGCATCTCGGGGAACAGCAACGACGACAGCGGATCGCAGTCGACCGGGTTCTCCAAGGCGTGGCGGATCGCCTCGTCGGGGTGTGCGAGGCCCGGCAGCGGCTCCGGCGGGTAGATGATCCGGCTGCGGTCCGCGGGCAGCTTCTCGAGTCGGAGCTGCTCCCCGTGGTGGAACAGGACCGGTGGGGTCGAGCGGTCCACGTCGAGGACGAGGCCGGGCCGTGGGGTCGGTCGGTCCGATCGTCGGGCCGTGTGGGCCCATTCGGTACGGGGTCGGGAGACGGGCACGGCGTGGTGTTCCTCAGGATCTCGGGATCAGGTTCGCGGGTCGAAGGCGATCTTGACGGCGCCGCGACGACCGGCGTCAGCGGCGTGGGCGATGGCGTCGGTGGCCCGCTCCAGCGGGTAGGTGGCCGACAGCAGTCGGCCGAGTCCGGCGGAGTCGACGAGGTCGAACGCCAGGTCGAAGGTGCGGGCCGTCTCGCCGCTCGGTGCACCGTCGGGACCGGGGAGTGCCTCGGTCCCGTAGGCGTAGGCGCCGACGAGCTCGATCTCGCGCTGCCACAGCGGCGTCAGGTCTGCACGGAGCACCCCGGGCATGCCGACCATCACGACACGTCCGGTGGGGCGGGTGACGGCGAGAGCGGTCGCGAGGCTGTCGGCGGATCCGACGCAGTCGATCGTGACCTCCGCTCCGCCGGTCAGGCGTCGGGTGGCGTGGGAACCGAGCACCTGGGTCCCGGTGTGGCGACGGACCGCCCGGGGAACCTCGTCGGCCTCGACGACGAGCCGGGCGCCGAGCTCGCGGGCGAGGTCGCGTTGGTGGGGGTGCTTCGCGCCGATGATCACCGTCGCCTCCGGAGCAAAGCGATGCAGCGCAGCGAGCGTGAGCAGTCCGAGGGTGCCGGCCCCGATGAGAGCGACCGTGTCTCCCGGGCGGGCGCCGGCGCGCAACGCACCGTGGATCGCGCACGCAGTCGGCTCCACGAGCACGGCGGCCTCGTCGGACATCGCCTCCGGGACCGGGTGCAGCTGGCTGGGGTGCGCGACGAGCTCGGTCGACCAGCCGCCGCCGGTGTCGCAGCAGAACCCGGTCTGCAGCCCGGCGTGCAGGCGTCCGTGGGCGAGGAGCTCGCACCCGCCGAGGTGGCCGGCGGCACATGCGCTACACGGTTCGGCGATGCCGCGGGCGACGCAGCCGAGCACCGGTTCGAGCACGACGCGCTGAGGCGGTTGATCGGCGTCGGGTTCGGCGGCAGGCAGGTCGGCGACGACCTCGTGGCCGGGCACGAACGGGAACGACACGATCGGTTCGAACCAGCGCGATGAGCGGCCGTCGACCGTCGCCAGGTCCGACCCGCAGATGCCCGACAGCCGGGGCCGGATCCGCACCCAGTCGGGACCGGGGAGCTCTGGCGGGTCGTCGTCGACGAGCTCGAGCGGTCCGTAGCGGGCGCCGGCTCCCGGTCGCAGACCCGATGCGACGCGGGCAGCACCGAAGCGGATCGGGTCGCGCTCGAAGCGCAGGGCCTTCACGAGCCTGCTCCGGTTCCGGGCCGGCCCGCTGTTGTTCGTGCACGATCCCGCCACGTCGGCCCGATCGGGAGCAGCTGGTGACGGTGGGTCGAGCCGAAGTCCTCGACGAGCCAGCCGCGCTTGCGGGCGATCGACGCGAGGCGCGGCTCCGGGTTCACCGCGACGGGGAATCCGACGGCTTCGAGCATCGGCAGGTCTGACGAGGAATCCGCGTACGCAACCGCCTGGCGGGGATCGAGGCCGAGCTCGGCGCAGAGGTCGGTCAGGATTCGGGCGCGGGCCTCGGCCGTCGGCGGCACCTCGTCGAGGTGGCCGGTCAGCACCTCCCGACCGTCGCCGTCGACGCGGGTGTCGAGCCGGGCGCAGACGACGTGGTCGAACAGCGGCCGGAGCGGCTCGATCACCACGTCGAGGGCGCCGGTGATCAGGACGGTCCGGTGACCGAGCTCGCGGTGTCGTCGCACCCGACGCACCGCGTCGGGGAACGAACGGGTCAGGAGCAGCTCGCTGAAGTGCTCGAGTGCGTCGACGCGCAGCTCATCGAGGGGTGCTCCCTCGTAGCGCCGGTAGAACGCCCGGAGGAAGTCGGAGCGGTCGCGACGGTCCTGCGCCAAGAGCGATGGTGCCTCCAACAGGGTGCGTCCCACGAAGCGGATCCGCTCGGCCGTGCCGAGTCGGCGCGTGGCCAGCCACGAGTAGCTCGCAACGACGTTCGACGCGATGATCGTGTTCTCCAGGTCGAACGCGGCGAGCTGGCGATCCGGTGACAGGACCTGCGAGCGCAACCGGTCGCTGCGTGCGGACCCGGCGCGCTTGGTCGGCGACGAACGCGCACGCCCGTGGGCGACGACCGAGGGCAGGTGGACCTCGGTGATGTAGCGGTCCCAGTCGATCACCCGAGGGTCGAGCGTGAAGCGCTCGTGGTCCTCCGTCGACAGTCGGCTGTCGAGGTCGAGCAGGTGGTCCACGGAGTAGACCGCCTCGCACTCTGTGTACGCGCCGTAGAGCTCGACGTAGGACAACGCCCGCTTCGCCTGTTCACGCTGCTCCTCGATGCGCGCACCCCACTGCGCGGCACGGCCTCGCAGCGGCAGCGACGCGACGACCTTCTCGGTGCGCTCCAGCACGGAGGTTGCCCGGCGGAGCTGGCCCTCGACGCGACCGCGCCCGGGGAAGGACCAGTCCGGCACGACGATCGGCTGGCCGTTGCGATCGAACAGCGGTCGTTCGGTGAACCACTCGCGGACCCGGTCGACGAGCTGCTGGTAGCGCAGCGGGTTCAGGTCACCCGTTGCGACCTGCACGATCCTGGGGCCGGCATCGTCGGGGAGATCGTCGGCGAGATCGCTGGTTGCGAGCCCGTCGGCGGCAGCGGCGACGATGGCGGCCACGACGAGGTCGACGGGGATGACGTCGATCACGCCTTCGGGCACACCGGGGAACTCGCGCAGCAGCCCGCGGGCGTAGCTGAGGATGATCGGCTCCGCCATCCGGAACCCACGGATCCAGCCAGGTCGGGGTTCGGCGATCGCGGACTCGATGATCGAGGGTCGCACGATGGTGAACGGCACCGCCGCGGCATCGGGTGTCGCCGCGGCGGTCTCGGTGAGCGCGACCTCGCCGAGCGCCTTGGTGAACGCGTACGCGTCGGGCCATCCGACCGATGCCGCGCGAGCCCTACCGGAGGTCACCATCCGGTCGTGCACCCAGTCCCGTCGTCGCCGTTCGGTGTGCTCGGCGAGCAGCGGGCCGCCGACCGGACCGAGCTCGTCACGCGCGGCGCCACGGAAGTCGGCGAGCCTCTCGGGTGTGCGGCTCTCGGCGTCGGCATCCGCCCGGGTCCGGCGAGCGGCGCGCACCTCGGCCCGCCAGTCGAGATCGGAGAAGAACGGGTTCGCGGTGACGGGTTCCTCCGGTGCCCCGCCGCGGCGGTTGCCTGCGACGTAGCAGGTGCTGACAGCGACCAGGTGCGGGGTCACCCCCAGTTCGTGGAGCGTCTCGGCGATGCGGACCGGGCCCATCAGGTTGACCTCGACGGCCCGGTCGAGCGGTGAGTCGAACGCGACGGTCGCAGCGGAGTGGATGACGACGTCGGCTGCCGCGAGCGCCGCCCTGCCGGATTCGTCGAGGCCGAGGCCCTCGGTGCCGACGTCGCCGCTGACCGCCCGCACGCGGGCGGCGGCCGCAGCGAAGCCCTCGGGACCGAGCTCCTCGCGGAGCCGGTCGAAGCAGTCGTTTCGCAGCACCTCGCGTTCGAGTCGCCGTGCAGCGTCGGAGCGTCTGCCATCGCGGATGAGCAGCGTCAACTCGACGTCGGGGATGCATCGCAGCAGCCGTTCGACGAGCGCGGTCCCGACGAAACCGGTCGCTCCCGTCACGAACAGGCGCCTGCCGGCGAGGACCTCGGGGATCACAGGTGCTCTCCCTATCAGATCCGCTCGGCGCCCGTCACCGGCCGGTCTCGAATCGGCTGCGGCGGTCGTGACGCTCGATCGCCAGGCCGACCAGCTCGTCGACGAGCGCCGTGTAGGACAACCCCGACGCAGCCCACAGCTGCGGGAACATCGAGATCGGCGTGAAACCTGGCATCGTGTTGATCTCGTTGACGAGGACACGACCGTCCGGAGCGAGGAACATGTCCACCCGGGCGAGGCCCTCGGCGCGCAGCGCTGCGAAGGTCCGCACAGCGAGGTCCCGGACGTGATCGGCGAGCCCGTCGGACAGCTCCGCCGGGATCACGGTCCTCGCGGCACCGTCGCGGTACTTGTCGTCGTAGTCGTAGAACTCGGCTGCCGGCACGATCACACCGACCGTCGAGGCTCGCGGCGAGCGGTTGCCGATCACCCCGCACTCCAGCTCACGGACACGCTCGTCGGTTGTGCCGATGCACTCCTCGACGACGAACCGCTCGTCGTAGCGGGAGGCATCAGCGAGCGCGGCGTCCACCCCGGCGACGTTGACGGCGCGGGACACCCCGATCGACGACCCCATGTTCGCCGGCTTCACGAACACCACCGGGCCGAGCTCGTCGAGCAGGTCCCCAGCCAGCCCGGGCGTCACGAGCTCCTCGGAGGTGATGGTCCGCCAACGCGGCTGTGGGATCCCCGCAGCGTCGAGCACCGTCTTGGCCATCGCCTTGTCCATCGCGACCGCCGAGCCCAGCACGCCTGCTCCCACGTACGGCACGCCGGCCATCTCGAGCAGACCCTGGACGGTGCCGTCCTCGCCGTTCGGGCCGTGCAGGACCGGGAACACGACGGTGACGGGGGAGCCGTCACCCGGCCCGCTGGCCGGTGCGACGTCGGCGACGAGGCCACCGGGTCCGAGCGGGTCGACGGTCCGACCCTCGACATCGATCGCCGATGGCAGCTCGGCGCCGGTTCCGAGCAGCTCCGCGGCCCGCTCGGCGAGTCGCCACTCGCCGGACCTCGTGATGCCGACCGGGACGACCTCGTAGCGCTCGGGATCCACGGCGCTCATCACGTGGCTCGCCGACACCCGGCTGATGTCGTGCTCGGCGGACCGACCACCGAACAGCACGACGAGGCGGATCCGTTCGCGCTGCGTGGTCACGGGCTCCGAGTCTGGCACGGACCGACACACCCGCCGGTGAGCCGGGCAGCGGGTGGCGTCCACGACAGCGGCCTACGATCCCGACCCGTGCAGTTCGACGTCGACGACCTCGCCCGACGACTCCGGGCGCAGCTCGTCGGTGCGTCGGAGGACGGGCAGCGTTCCCGGGCGCCGCTCACCGTCGATGGCCTCGCGATCGACTCGCGTCTCGTGTCGCACGGTCAGATGTTCGCGGCGATCCGAGGTGGACGTGACGGCCACGACTTCGTCGAGGCGGCATTCGCCGCGGGCGCGGCTGCCGTGCTCGTCGAACGTGTCCCGCTCGGGGGAGCTGCCGGCCCTTCCCTCGTGGTCACGTCGGTGCCCGACGCTCTGGCGGACCTCGCGAGGGTGGCACGTGATCGGTTGTCGTCTCACGGCGCAGGCGTCGATCGGGTCGTCGATCGGGTCGTCGGGGTGACCGGCTCGGTCGGCAAGACGACCACGAAGGACCTGCTGGCCGCGGTGCTGGGACGCAGGTTCTCGACCGCGGCGTCGGAGAAGTCGTTCAACAACGAGCTCGGTGTGCCGCTCACGCTCGTGAACGCCCCCGACGGCACCGAGGCGGCCGTCATCGAGATGGGTGCGCGCGGCGCCGGGCACATCCGTGCGCTGTGCGAGATGGCTCGACCGACCGTCGGCGTGATCACCGTCGTCGAGGGCGTGCACACCGAGGTCATGGGGACGATCGAGCAGATCGCCGCCGCCAAGCGGGAGCTCGTCGAGCACCTTCCTGCTGACGGTGCCGCCGTTCTGAACGCGGATGATCCGAACGTGGCCGCGATGGCCGCTCACACCGTTGCCGCGGTCGTGACCTTCGGCTCGGACGGGGAGGTACACGCCGGCGACATCGCGGTCGACGATGAGCTGCGCCCCAGCTTCGTGTTGCATTCGGCATGGGGGAGCGCAGCGGTGCGCCTCGGTGCCCGAGGGGTGCACAACGTGACGAACGCGCTGGCGGCATCTGCAGCGGGGTTGTGGCTCGGCGTCGAGGTGGAGGAGGTGGCTTCCGGTCTGGCGGAACCGCCTGCATCGCCGTGGCGGATGGAGCTGCGTCGGGTGCCCGGTGGGTCGGTCGTGTTGAACGACGCCTACAACGCCGGGCCGGCCTCGATGGCGGCGGCCCTGGAGGCGCTTGCGTCCCTGGCGTTGCCCGACGGCGGTCGCCGCATCGCGGTGCTCGGCGTGATGGCGGAGCTCGGTTCCGAAGGCCCCGGAGCGCACCGACGGATCACCGAGCTCGCCGAGGAGCTGGGCGTCGAGGTTCTCGCCGTGGGATGTGATCTCTACGGAGCGTCGTGGTCGGTCGGTGTCACCGACGACGTGGCCACCGATGACGTGGTCACCGAGGTCACCGCGGCGCTCGGTGACCTCGGTCCCGGTGACGCGGTGCTCGTCAAGGGCAGCAGGGTCGCAGGCCTGGAACGTGTGGCGGAGGCGCTGACTCGTCGAGATCGATGACGACGGCGAGCGCGATCGCGACGGCGGCACCGAACAGCAGGACGGGCACGACGCCGACGCGGTCGATCACCGGTCCTGCGATGAGGCCGCCGACGGGGACGAGGCCCGCCCATCCCATCATCCAGAGCCCCATCACCCGGCCGCGCACCGAGTCGTGGACACGCAGCTGCAGGGTGGTGGACAGCGCGGTGACCAGAACGAAGTAGGCGGCTCCGGTGACGAAGACCGCTGGGAACGCGACCCACGGTGACGTGGTGAAGGCGAACACGGTGAGGGCAACGCCGAACACGACCAGGCTGCGTGTCGACATCTTCGAGCGAGCGGCTTCGGAGAACACCGTTCCCATGGAGATCGCTCCGAGCGCCGCTCCGAGGGCGAACGAGGCGAACAGCAACGTGTAGGCGATGCCGTCGATGTCGAAGCGCTGCTCCGCGATCAACGGCATCTGGTAGATGAACACGAGCGAGCACAGCGAGAAGACCGAGATCGTGACGAGGACGCGGGTGAGCACGGCGTCGGCCCGCGCAGCAGCGAACCCGTCGGCGATCTGACGCCACGGACCGCTCCCGCCCACTCCCTGTGGTGAGAAGTCCGCCTTCACCGTTCCGACGGCCCAGACGACGAACAGGTAGGTCAGTCCGTTGGAGGCGAAGACGAGCGAGGCACCGCCGAGTGCGCCGACCAGACCTCCGAGGATCGGGCCGACGACCCGACTCGTGTTCATTGCAGCGGAGTTGAGCGCGACGGCACCCTGGAGGTCGTCACGTCCGACGAGCGCGGGGAGCACGGCGTTGAAGCACGGTCCGTTGAACGCGCCGCCGACGCCGATCAGGAACACGATGAGGACGAGGGCGATCCGGTTCGGTTGTGCGGCGAGCGCGACCCCTGCGAGAGCCATCGACAGCACGGTCTGCGACACGGCGACGGTGATGAGCAGCCGGCGCCGGTCGACGCGGTCCGCGACGGCGCCCCCGATCGGTGAGATGAGCAGCGTCGGGCCGAGCTGGGCGAAGGTGATGACCCCGATGAACCAGGCCTCGCCGGTGAGCTGGTAGGCGAGCACGCCGAGGGTGATGTTCTGCATCCAGGTGCCGATGTTGGAAGCGAGGTTGCCCCACCAGACCCGACGGAACGCCGGCTTCGAGTAGGCAGACGCGAGCGTGCCGGCCGCCCGGGGGGCGGACACGTCAGCGACCTGATCCTTCGATAACCGAACTATCGACACGCCGTCAGGGTAGCAACCAGCGCGGCCGGCCGGGGCGCCGGTTCCGGCTGTTGCGCCACGGGCCAGAATGGTGGCGGTGCGACAGGTGCAACGAACCCACTACCAGGTGCTCGGCGTGGAGCCGTCCGCGTCGGCTGCCGAGATCCGTCAGGCATACCGTCACCTCGCGTACCGGTTGCACCCTGACCGTCAGGCCGGTGCGAGTGCAGCGGAGCACAGCCTCGCCGAGCGACGGATGCGTGAGGTGAACGTCGCGTGGACGATGTTGTCGGATGCACGCAGGCGGACCGACTACGACCGCACGATCGTCGGCCCGACGACATCCGCGCGCACGGCCTCGGACCCTCGGTCGCCGGTCCCATCGTCAGCGGGTGATCGTGGCGAAGTGTGGGAGAGCGATGACGACGCGGTCGACGAGGACGACATCCCGGGCGCGAGTCTCTGGCTGCTGCGTCGTGGACCCGTCGTGGCCATGTTGGCGATCGGTCTCGTGATCTTCATCGGGACGGCGTACGCCGGCCGAGGAGCGTCACGGGCGCCGGCGAGCACCGTGGCACCGCCGGTGGTCGCGAGCTCCAACTGCGTGAAGTTCATGCAGGACCACATGGCCTACACGGTGTCCTGCGCGGGCGGCTACGACGCGACGATCGTCCGCGACGAACCCAACGCGATCGCGTGCGCGAGCGACGGTCTCGACTACGCGGTGGTCGCGTCGAAGTCGGTGTGCGTCAGGGCGCGCTGAGATCTGTGGCGACTGATCAGGCTGCGTCGCTCAGCACCGTTCCGTGGCGTTGGGACACCAGGGTCCTGCCGGACGGCGTCGTGAACTCGAAGCGCTGGTGATCCACGGTCTGCATGACCCAACCGGAGCGATGCACGACACCGTGGTGGTGCCGGCAGAGGCATGCGAGGTTGCCGAGGTCCGTCCGGCCGTCGTGCTCCCAGTGCTGCACGTGGTGCAGGTCGGTGTGGCCGCCTCTCGCGTCGCAACCGGGGAAGACGCAGCCGCCGTCACGCTGCTGCGCGGCCCGACGTTGACCACGGCTCGCGAACCTGGCCTCCCGACCGAGATCGATCGGCACACCGAAGCCGTCCATGACCACCGCGTGGAACGCGCCATCACAGCACGCGACCTGTGCGGTGTGGGAGTCGACCCGCGTGCCGTCGCTGTTCCACACCGTGGCGGGATCCTCGGCGTGGATGACGTAGGTGACGTCCGCGGCGGTGCCCGGCCCCGTGTGGGTGGCGGCGAGCGCCGTCCGGCAGATCTCCGCCAGCGCAAGCCCCAGCAGCGTCGAACGGTGCGGGATCTCGAGGTCTCCCGGTGCGCGCACCGCATCGGAGGCGAAGCGGTGGAACAACCGGTCGGCGAACGTGTCGAGCGCGTGCTTCACCACGTCGGCCGCTTCGCCGGCCAGCGTGCCTGCGAGGCGGCTGGTTCCATCGAACTGGCGGTCGAGGTGCACGTGCGTGTCCTCGATGCGTGGTTCGGGACCGTCCTGGTCCGCGATGCGGAGCAGATCGACGACCTTGGCCGCCCAGTAGC
>CAYSCB010000045.1:0-14295 GCA_964429335.1 uncultured Aquihabitans sp. | reverse complement strand
CGAGTAGCCAAGACCACGTTCCGTTGGCGGTCCAACGATGGAACTGCGACCAGATCCGCGTCCACACACCCGTTCTCCGCTGGCTGCATCCGCCACTGACATCCCGTCTTGGACACGTAGAAGATGGCGTCGTCGGTCAGGTCGCTCGAGTAGGCCACTCCCCGGTCGTCGGCTCACGACCTTCGGGACTTGAGTCCAGATAGGGACACACCAGGTAAGACTGGGTGGATGACGAGATGTCTCCCGATGGGCGCGGTGCGGTCACGGTCCCGGCGAGCGATCCTGGTTGCGATCACCGCAGCGCTCGCCACGGCGACCGCCGCGTGCTCGTCGACCGACACCGATACGGCGACGACGACAACCGGGAGGGCCACGACGACCACCGTCGACCGCTCCGACGAGGCGTTGACATCGACGACGGTGTTCCGTTCCGGTGAGGACGGCTACGCGACCTATCGCATCCCCGCGATCGTCCGGACCGCTGACGGAACGCTGGTCGCGTTCGCCGAGGGACGGGTCTCCACGTCCGCCGACGACGGCAACGTCGACCTGCTCGCCAAGCGCTCCACCGACGGTGGGCGTACCTGGGGCGCGCTGCAGGTGGTCTCGGACATGGGGTCGAACTTCATCGGGAACCCCTCGCCCGTGGTGGACGAGGGCTCCGGCCGCCTCGTGCTGCTCGCCACCTACAAGGCCGGCACCGACACCGAGGCGGAGATCCTCACCGGAACCGGCGCCGACACCAGCCGCGAGTACCTGTTCACCAGCGGGGACGACGGCGCGACGTGGTCGGAGCCCACCGAGATCACCGCGTCGGTAAAGCCACCCGACTGGCGGTGGTACGCCGTCGGGCCGGGTCACGCCTTCCAGATGCGCTCGGGACCGCACGCTGGCCGGCTCGTGGCGGCGGCGAACCACTCCGATGCGTCGCTCGCCTACGGCGCGCACCTCCTGTTGAGCGACGACGGGGGCACGACCTGGCGCATCGGCGCCTCCGACACGCCGCAGGGCGGACCACGTCATCCGAACGAGGCCACCGCCGCGGCACTGCCCGACGGCACGATCGTCGTGTCGGCACGCGACCAGGGCGGCCAGGACCAGTGGCACCGCCTCCGGACCACGTCGACCGACGGCGGGGAGACGTTCACCGCGCCGTTCGAGGACCAGACCGGGCTGGTGATGCCGGTCGTGCAGGCGTCGATGCTGTGGCTGGACTCCGACGGTCCCGACGCGGCACCGGGCGGTTCGGGTGCGCTATTGCTGTCGGGTCCGTCCGACGCCGAGCAGCGGATCGACCTGAGGGTCAGGACCTCCGGTGACGCCGGCGCCACGTGGTCCGCCGGGTTCCTCGTCGGACCGGGACCGGCGGGCTACTCGGATCTGGTCGCGCTGCCCGGTCGGATGGTCGGGGTCCTGTTCGAGACCGGCAGCCAGCGTGCCGACGAGCGGATCGACTTCGCGACCTTCGGCGCCGCGCTGCTCGGCGACTGAGACCCGCCGCGTCGACAGGTGAGCGTCGACAGGTGATCAGAGCAGCTCGGCGTCGCAGACCACGTGCACCAGCGACGGGCCGTCGTGCGCGAGCGCCCGACCGAGCGCCTCGTCGAGCTGGTCGTTGCGTTCGACCCTGATCCCCATCGCACCGCACAACCGGGCGTACTCGGCGAAGTCGGGGTTGTGCAACGAGGTCTGCCACACGTCCATCTCGACCGCCCGCTGCTCCTTGCTGATCTTGGCGAGCTCCGAGTTGTCCAGCAGCACGTGCAGGACGGGCAGGTGGTACTTGACCGCGGTGGTCAGCTCGGCGAGGTACTGCCCGTACCCACCGTCGCCGGTCACCGCGATCGAACGTCGGTGCGGTTCGGCGCAGGCGGCCCCCAACGCCGCCGGGTACCCGAAGCCGATCGAGCCGAGGTAGCCGCTCATCAGCACCGTCTGGCGGTCGCACTCGAAGTAGCGGCCGAACGAGTAGGCGTTGTTGCCGACGTCGACGCTGATCACCGCGTCGGCCGGCACGAGTCGCGTCATGGTGTCGAACACCGCCGCCGAGCTCACGCCGCGTCCGCTGTCGTCCGCGACCCTGCGGGCCTTCTCGGCCCGCCAGATCGCCCACCGCGCCGCGACGTCGGCCGCCTGGTCGTCCCGGGCTCCGTCGGAGGGGATCCGTTCGATCAGCATCCGGGCGGTGACGCCGGCGTCGCCGAGCACCGGCACGTCCACCGGGTTGAACCGACCGAGCGCCATCGGGTCCGTGTCGACCTGAACGACCGGCTTGTAGGTCGCGATCCCCGTGTGGTTCGAGAACGAGGCACCGAACACGACCAGCAGGTCGCTCTCGTTCATGATCCACGACGCGACCGGCGTGCCGGAACGGCCGAGGACCCCGCAGCCCAGCGGATGCCGATCCGGGATCTGCCCCTTCGCCTTGAACGTGGTGAGCACGGGTGCGCCCAGGTGCTCGGCGAGCGCGATCACGGCGTCCATGTCGTGACGGGCACCATGGCCGACGATGATGACCGGACGTCGAGCGGAGCCGATGGCGTCGACCGCCGCGTCCAGCGCGTCGGCCGGTGGGCCGATGCGGTCCGCCGCGACCCGGCCCGTCCTCGGTGCCACCGGCTCGTCGGGCGCGGGCTGCACCTGCACCTCGTCGGGCAGCACCAGGTGCGCGACCCCCCGGCCGACGATCGCGGCCTTCAACGCGAGCGCGGTGAGCTCAGCGTGGTCCGACCCCGACAGCACCGTCCGTGAGCTCACCGCGACGTCCTTGAACGCACCGGTCAGGTCCAGGTCCTGGAACGCTCCACGGCCGAGCACCTTGGAGGGGACCTGCCCGGAGATCGCGAGCACCGGAGCGCGGTCGACCTTGGCGTCGTAGAGCCCTGTCAGCAGGTTCGTCGATCCCGGACCCGCGATCGCGAAGCACACCGCCGGGCGCCCGGTCAGCTTGCCGAACGCCGAGGCAGCGAACGCGGCGGCGCCCTCGTGACGGATCCCGATGTAGGTCAGCTCGCCTCGCTGCTCGGCACGGTGGAGCGCGTCGGCGAAGCCCAGGTTGGAGTGGCCGACCATGCCGAACACGTGGGTGACCCCCCACCCGACGAGCGTCTCGACCATCACGTCCGCAACGGTGCGCTCGTGTGTCCGACGCTTCGGCACCGCGACCCACACGCCGTCGTCACGCACCTCCACCGGGTAGGTCGTCGCCCGGTCACCGTGTCCCTCGGGAGACTCACCGGTGATCGGGTCGTAGTCGAACCCGTGCCACGGACACCGCAGCAGTCCGTTCTCGATCGACCCCTCGCCCAGCGGACCACCCTGGTGCGGACACCGGTTGTCGAGCGCGCCGTACCGACCGCCGCAGCGTGTCAACGCGACGCTGTGGAGACCGGCGACGACCGTGGTCACCCGACCCTCGTCGAGGCCGTCCGGTCCCGTCACGCGATGCCATTCGAGATCGTCGGAAGCAGACATCTCACCTCCCGGTGGAACGGTCGTGTCGGTTGGCGTCGCGGTGGGCGTCGTGATGCTCGGAACGGTGGTCGTGCAACGACAGGAACCGTTCGGGGTGCGACCGGCCCGTCCCACCGCCGTCGAGCCACTGCCCGGTCGCCGCTCGGGCGCGATCGATGAGCTCACCGGTGTGGTCGAAGTCCGCGGACGACACCGCCAGCGGGCACAGCGGCGGCAGGACGCGGATGTCGGCCTGCGACGCGAGCAGCCCCACCTCGACGATCAACCGCTGCTGGATCAGCAGCGTGAGCGCCTGCACGGCGCTCGCGAGCGGGCTGGTCGGCGGGTCGTCGAGCGCGCACGCGAAGCCGGTGGGCAGCACGTACACGACGTCCGCACCCGATGAGAGCGCGTGCGACACCGGCGCGTTGTTCGACACCCCGCCGTCGACGAGGTACCGACCGTCGATCTGCACCGATGGGAACACCGCTGGGATCGCTGCGCTCGCCATGACCGCCTGCACCGCGTCACCGCTGGACAGGACGACCTCCACGCCGCTGGTCACGTCCGTCGCGATGACGTGGACCGGGAGCGCCAGCTCCTCCAGGCGGCCGTCACCCGCATGGCTGGTCACCAACCTGCGCAATGCTCCGTCGGAGCACAACGACGGTGCCCTGCCGACCGCCGCGGCGGCGAGGCGCAACGGCTCCAACGGGAACACGTCGTGACGTCGGAGGCCGCGCCAGATCGCCGCGAGATCCCCCACGACGGACCGGTCGAACCCACGTCGTGCGATGTAGGCGGCGTTGATCGCTCCGACCGACGTACCGACGAGCAGATCCGGAGCGATGTCCCGCTCGGCGAGCGCGTCCAGCATCCCGACCTGCACCGCGCCGAGGCTTCCCCCGCCCGACAGCACGAATGCCGTCGTCACGTGGTCTCCCCACCCGTCCGGTCCCGATCTTCGAGAGCACCGTCATCCAGGAGCACTGCCATCCGAACCCGCTGAGATGTTCAGGCGGCCCGCGCGAGCTCGGCCTCCAGCCGCGCCGCCGCCTCCGCTGGGGTGAGGCCGAACTCCGCAGCGATCAGCTCGGCGAGGGAGCGGGCCTCGTCGTGGCACGCCGGGCAGCGCAGCAGGTGCACACGGAACGCCTCGCTGAACCCCTCATGCCGGCCATAGTCGGTGCCGAGCACCGCCTCGACCGCGACATCGGTCTCCTCGAAGCAGTCGTCGCACGACAGGTACGGGTCGCTGTCCGCGGTCAGGGCCTCGACGAGCCCCGGATCCAGGGGAAGGTGATCGGTCATCGTGTCACCCCTTTCGTCGATCCCTCCGGTGCGAACCCGTGCGCCTCCAGGTGGGCACGCAGTCGTCGACGGACGTCGTGCAACGTCTTGTACACCGCGTTGCGGTTCGATCCGAGCCGCTCGGCGAGCACGTCGATCGGCACGCCGTCGACCAGCAACGCGACCGCGACCCGGCGCTGGTGGTCGGTCAACGCCTCGGCGAGGCCGTCGCGGACCACCGATGCGAGGTCGCGTCCCTCGGCGTACGCCTCCGGCGACGACGCAGCTCGTTCGGACGGCTCGGACACGTCGTGCAACCGGACGTCGCGGTCACGCCACACGGCGCGTCGCAGCTCGACGCCGGCGGACAGGATCCCGAACTTGAACGCCCAGGTCGTGAACCTGCTGCGTCCTTCGAAGGTGTGCAGACGACCGAGCGCCGACACGGTCGCCTCGTCCGCCGCGGCATGCGCGAGCTCGTCACGCCGCACCGCGCCGAGCGCGTGTGCCTCGGACATCCGCGCGATCTGGTGGCGGGTCGCCCGGAGCATCAGCTCGTGCAGACGGGTCACCGCCTCGTCACGAACCGCCCCGGTGGCGGTCAGCCGTCCGATCCACTCGTGGTCCTCGATGTCGTTGCCGGCGCCAAGCACCCGGTAGCGGACCGACGGGCTGGTTTCGGTGCCGTCGACCATCCAGGTGAGACTATGTCCGCGTTCATCGATCTCCCAGCTGACCGGTCGGCGTTCGAGGACCGCGCACGCACTGCTCATACCTGGTGAGTGTCGCCCGCGACCGTCGGTCTTACCGACATCCCGTCGGGCATGTCCTCACGCCTTGAACGGCTCCGGTGGCAACTCGGTGCGGACCGTGACGTTCATCCGGTTCCAGACGTTGATCGCACCGATCGCGACGATCAGGTGGGCGATCTCCTTCTCGTCGAAGTTCGCTGTGACCGCTTCCCAGATCTCGTCTGAGACCCCTGCCACGGAGATCAGCGTGACCGCCTCGGTGAGCGCCAACGCCGCCTGCTCACGTGCGCTGAACATGTCGCCGGCCTCGTGCCAGGCGGCGACGATGTCGATCTTGCGCTGCTCGATGCCCGCCTCCCGGGCTTCTTCGGTGTGCATGTCGAGACACCACGCACACTTGTTGATCTGCGATGCCGTGATGTCGACCAGCGCGCACAGCGCCTTGCCGAGCGTCCCCCTCGCCACGTACGCGTTCAGTCCACCGACAGCCTTGTAGACCTCCGGGTCCACGTCCCTGATCGACATCCGCTGCGTCATCGTCTGCACCTCCGTGTCGGCTACGTGCGCAACCTACGACGGAACCCGCCGGGTCGGTCCATCACCGGAAGACTTCGGATCCGTCGGTAAGAACCGGGGACGGCTCCGACACCAACTCCTCCAGTTCCGGCCATCACGGCCCACACAGGAGGACACACCATGTCGACACATCGCCCCAACAGGTTCTTCGCATCAGCTGCGGCACTGACCACCGTGCTCGCCCTCTCCGGCGGTGTCCTCACCGCCTGCAACACCAGCAACCCCACCGCGGCGAACGCCGCAGCATCGGTCCACGCCGGCATGAACCACTCCCCCGCGGTCAAGCCGTCACGACAGACCGTCCTCTACGCCAACATGCGCACCCTGTGGGACCAGCACATGCAGTGGACCTACGACGCCATCGTCGCCTTCGCAGCAGACTCCCCCGGACTGGACGCCACCATCGCCCGACTCCTGCAGAACCAGGTCGACATCGGCAACGCCGTCGTCCCCTTCTACGGCAAGGCCGCCGGCAAGCAGCTCACCGACCTGCTCCAGACCCACATCAAGGAAGCCGTCCCGGTCCTCACCGCAGCGAAGGCCGGTGACAAGCCGGCGCTCGACGCCGCAGTCACCGCCTGGTACGCCAACGCAGCCGACATCGGCCAGTTCCTCGCCAAGGCCAACCCGAACTGGGCGAAGAACGACATGCCAGAGATGATGAAGACCCACATCACCCAGACGATCGGCTACGCGACCGACGTCCTCACCGGGAACCACGCCAAGGCGATCGCCGACTACGACCAGGCACAGGCCCACATGGGCGAGATGGCCGACATGCTCTCCGCCGGCATCGTCGCCCAGTTCCCCAAGAAGTTCTGAACCGACCAGACCCCATCACCACAACCTGCCAGCACCACGGTGGGCGGATGCACACGACGTGCATCCGCCCACCGTCGCGTCACGGCGATCGACGATCGCCTCAGGACAGCCGCGCGCGCAACAGGCGGCGATCGCTGAGCCCGAGCTTCCGGTAGGCGGCCTGCAGGTGGCTGTGCACCGTCCGGACCGACACGTGCAGTCGCTCTGCGATCTCGTGGTTCGTCAACCCCTCGGCTGCGAGGACCGCGACCTCGTGCTCCCGGGTCGTCAGCGGAACGGATCCGCCGCAGGTGCCGCGGACCAGCGGTCGCGCACCTGATCGGTCCGACAGCGCCTCGGCCTCCGAGCGGCAGCGCCGTGCGCTCGGATCCCGTCCTTCCCTCTCGTGGACGTCAGCAGCACGCGACAGGTACTCGACCGCCATGCCCTGCATCCCGATGTCGGACCACCGACCTGCTGTGCGTTCCAGGTCTGCCGCGTCGCCCGCTGCGAGCGCACCGGCACCGGCCGCTGCGAGCGGCAGGGCCTCACCCTGACAGCGCTGCGCCGACCGCCGGATCCGGGATGCGAGCTCCCGGGTCGGCTTGATCCGGGCGACGAGGTGGAGGGCGTCGATCTCGACGGTCGACTGGCCGAGGTCCGACGCCCTCGACGCGGCCGTCTCTGCGAGCAGCAGGGCGGTCCCGTCGTGGCCTCGTGCCGCCTCGGTCGCCGCTGCGGCCAGGGTGATCATCGGGACCCACGCGCTGCCCGCCGGCGTCACGACCACCTCCGGTCCGCTCGCGCTGGTCGGGTCCGTCCATGCGGCAGCGAGCGCCAGGTCCGCCTGGGCCCACGCCCCGTAGCCGATGAGGTCGATGCCGCCCATCCCGGTGACCGCCTCAGCGAGGGACGTCGCCGCCTCATGCGGACGACCGGACCGCAGTGCCAGGTGTCCGAGCACCATCGCCCAGCCGACGATCACCGCCGGATCCCCCACCTCCTCCGCTGCGGCGTGGCCGCGTTCGGCGAGCGTCCGCGCCTCCCCGATGCGCCCGTCGAGGCAGAGCGCGAACGCGAGCGTGGTGCGGACCTGCGACTCGATGAACGAGGAGAGCTCCGCCCCGTCGACCAGCGTGTCCGCCTCCTCGAGCAGCTCGACCGCGTCCGTGGTGGCACCGCTGAGCGCGAGCGACGCCCCGACCGGCAGGCTCGCCCGGACGACCCCTGCTGGGTGCATCCCCCCGTGGATCGAGCCGCAGCCGTCGACGACGATCGACCGCACCGGTTCGCCGCTGTGGAACCGGACGGCCAGATCGATGCCGGTGAGCTCGTCGCGGAACCGTCCCCGCCCGAGGTGCTCGAGCGCGTCGCTGATCGACCGACGCGCTGCACAGGCGTCGTCGACACCGAAGAAGAACCGGTCCGCGGCGGCCATGGCCCGGTCGAACCAACCGCGTTCGTCGCAGTCCGGCACCGACTCCGCCTCACAGGCGCACGCTCCCGCGACGCCGCGGAGTCGGTCCAGGAACCGTCCCGCCACCGGGCCCGCTCCGGCACGCACGGCATCCTCCGCAAGTCGGGACGCTGTGGCCAGGTCACCGATGCTGAACGCCTGCTCGGCCCCGGCGAGCAGGACGTCGGGGTGGAGCGCGTCGCCGAGCTCGGCGAGCCAGCACGCGTACGCCATCGTGGTCCGGGGATCGAGGCCTCCTCGACACGCCACCTGGTCCGCGGCTGCCCGCAGCAGCGATCGACGCCGATCCACCGCCATCGCGTCGTTCACCGCCATCACGTCGAGCGGGCGTCGCAACTCGACGGTCCCGTCCGCGTGGGCCCGCAGGAAGCCGGCCCGTCCGGCGACGCCGACCGCGACACGGTCAGCCAGTCCGTCGAGGTACCGCACCGGGAGCCGGCCGGCGACCGCGAGGAGCTCCACCACGTCGCGCGCCGGATCGTCCAGATCCCGGATCCGTCCGATCACCGCGTCGAGCACCGCCTGCGGCGACGTCAGGGGCCCCGACCACGCCCAGGACCCGGCGACCGACCGGAGTGCGCCGCTGCGCCGACCGTGGCGGACCAGGGCGAGCAGCAGCGCCGGGTTCCCCTCGGCGGCGTCACCGAGCAGGTGGGCGGAGCGTGGATCCAACGGCGCGCCGAGCTCGTCGACGGCGACGGCTGCCAGGTCCTCCGCACCGAGGGGTTCCAGGTGGATGACCCGGGCGTGGCCGTCGATCCAGCGTCCGGTCGCGTCGGCGACGTCCACCAGTCGTCCCGTGCTCGCGGCGACGACCGCGACGCCGCCCGCGACGGCGATGCCGACCGCGACCGCAGACTCGTCGTCGAGCAGATCGATCCGGTCGATGCGCACCAGCGGCACCTCGCCACCGTCGCCGAGTCGCCGCAGCAGCGCCTCGATCCGATCGGCGGGATCGCCGCGGAGGACGTCCGTGCACGCCAGGACGCCGGCGCACGCGGCGAACGGGATGTGACGTGCCTCGTTCGACGTCGACAGCACGACCACGCGCCGAGCACCCGTCGCGCCGACCGCGGCATCCGCCGCCGCACCTGTCGCAGCGTCGAGCAGGGCGGTCGCACCGAGACCCGGAGCGGACTCGACGACAAGGGACGCACCGTCGGCGAGCGCGGCGGTGGCCTGCGCCAGCTCCTCGTCTCGTCCGCGGAGCGTCACCATCGGCCACCTCCTGCAGCGATGGTAGGTCGCCGGAACTCCGCACCCCCCTGCTGATGCGACACACCACCCGTTCGTGGTGAGGTCGAAGGGAATCCGCACGGGAGGCCCCATGTCGACGCGTCACCGCCACACCCCGATCCGGACATCCGCCGTCGCGACGGTCGTGGCCGTGGTCCTGCTCGCCACCGTCGCCGCGTGCGGCAATGGTGGCGACGCCAAGTCGGCGGACACCACCGCGACACCGTCGAGCCAGGTCGCGCCGAGCACCACGGACGGATCGTCGAAGGGCTCAGGTTCCGGTACGACCGGCACGATCCAGGAGGATCCCGACCACCAGGTCGTGGTGGTCAACCTGACGCGCGACGGGTCGAACCCGGGACCAGCATTCGACGTCTTCCAGGTCCCACAGGAGGCAGAGGGTCTCACCGCGAAAGAGACCGGGCTCGCATTCGGCCAGGCCACCCCGTGGATCCACCCAGGGAGGAAGGCGAGCTCGTTCGACACCGGCGACTACGGCCTGACGCTGGTGCCGACCGGCTCGACAGACCGGACCACGGACCAGGTGGTGATGCAGGCACCCACGTCCGACTGGAAGAAGTCCGTCCAGGTCGCGACCGGCGAGTCGAAGTCGGCCAGCTTCTTCCCCTTCTACGTCGACCCTCCCGGCAACAGCGGCAACTCCGTGCCGGCGTCCGAGTCCGGCAAGGTCGTGCTGGTGGCGTCGAAGGCGTTCGTCGGACAGCCGAACGACCCGAGCAGCGGGATCACCGACTCCGTGCTGTTCGGTCCACCCGGTGCGTGTCTGCCGTCGACGGACCCCCCGCTCTCCGGCGATCCCGCTGCGGAGGTCACCCAGGTGAGCCGGTTCGTCGTGCCTGCAGGGACCGCGACGGTCGGGTTCTGGACGAGCACGAAGAACCAGTGGACCCCCGCCGACTGCGCAGGTCAGCCGATCGCGACCGCCGACATCAGCTCGCTCGAGGCCGGTGACCGGGCGCTCGTGCTGCTGAACGGCCCGTCACCGACGCAGCTGTCGGCGACGGTCGTCAGGATCCCTGACTGACCGCGGACCCCTGCGGCTGGTAGTTGCAGCCCGGGTCCTCGGCGAGCGGGTCGCCGGTGACGGCGTACGCGCGCGACCGTGACCCGCCGCAGACCGACCGGAACTCGCAGCGCCCGCACCGCCCGCCGAGCCGATCCGGGTCACGGAGGGAGCGGAGCAGTTCGGCGTCGCGGTAGATGTCCGGGAACGACGCCGAGCGGACCGAACCCGCCGGCAGCGGCATGAACCCGCTCGGGTACACACCGCCGCGGTGATCGACGAACGCGAACCCGCGCCCGGCGTTGACGTCCAACGGCGGGCGACGCGCCCGGGACCGGGCGAGCGCCACCTCGTCGACGGGCGTGGTGTCAGCCCGCAACCGGAGGCGCAACGGCCCCGGCGGGAAGTCGCGGTCGGGGTCGTCGCTGTTCGTCCTCTGGATCGCGATGCGCCGGAACTGCGGGGCCTCGGTCGCCTTGATCGCGACGCGGTCGCCGACCTCGTGCAGCCAGTGGAGGACCTCCTCGGTGTCGGTGGCGTCGAGCGAGGCGAGCTGCTCACCTCGACCGGTCGGCACGAGGAAGAACACGCTCCACAGCCCCGCGTCCATGCCGGTGACGATGTCGAGGATCCGTGGCAGCTCACCGACGTTGTCGGCGGTCACGGTCGTGTTGATCTGGAGGCGCAACCCGGCGTCGCGCACCTCGCTGGCCGCCTCGAGGGTCCGGTCGAACACGCCGGCGACACCGCGGAACCCGTCGTGGGTGGCGGACTCGGCGCCGTCGAGCGACAGCGACACCGCGGAGGCCCCGGCCGCTCGCACACGGGCGAGGCGGTCCGGCGTCAGCAGCGGGGTGACCGACGGCGACAGCGACACGTGCAGACCGATCGAGGTCCCGTACTCGACCAGCTCCTCGAGGTCCGGTCGTTCGAACGGGTCGCCGCCGGTGAGCACGACCATCGGGCGGGGCGGTCCGTAGGCGGCGAGGTCGTCGAGGAGCCGGAACCCGTCGTCGGTGGTCAGCTCCAGCGGGTCCCGGTGGTGCTGGGCATCGGCGCGGCAGTGGGCACACACCAGCTCGCAGGCCCGGGTGACCTCCCAGATGACGATGAAGGGCCGTTCCTCGACGTCGGTGTGCAGCGTCCGGATCGGGTTCGGTGCCGTCTCAGTCATGTGGTCGCCCTGTCATGTGATCGCTCCGATCTGCGATGGGTCGGTCCCGGTCGAGTCTGCCGCGGCGAGCGCTTCGGCGGCCGAGCGGCCCGAGCGGATGCACGACGCGATGCCGACCCCCTCGTACGGCGCGCCGGCCAGCGCGACCCCGTCGGCCAGCGCGGCGCGGATCGCAGCGAGACGGTCGAGGTGGCCGACCTCGAGCTGCGCCATCGTGCGGGGCCAGCGTTGGACGTGCGTCGTCGACGGCTCCGCCCGCAGCCCGGTCATCTCGATGAGGTCCGCGTGCAGCCGTGCGACGAGCTCGTCGTCGGACAGCGCGGTGACGTCCGCGTCGCCGGCGCGCCCGGCCGACAGGCGCACGAGGAACACGTCGTCGTCGACGAGGTGGCCCCACTTGCGCGACAGGAACGTTGCGGCCTTGAGGAACCGACCGGCGGTGGACGGCACCAGGATGCCCGTCGCCCCGAACGCCGGGGTCGCCTCGATCGCGGCACGCGGGTAGGCGACCACCACGGTGACGACCGACGCGGTGCGCAACGACGACAGCCCCGACACGGCAGGGCCGGTCGCGAGCATGGTTGCCGCCGCGTCGGCGGGGACCGCCAGCACGACGGCGTCGGCGCCGAGGTGCTCGCCGGTCGAGGTGCGCAGCTCGAACCGCGAATCGCCGTGCTCACCGCTGCCGTTGCCCCGCAGCGACTCGACGCGCATCCCCGTGCGCACGGTCAGACGGCTGTCGTCGGCCAGGGCGTCGACGAGCGTCGTGAGGCCCTCGGGGAACGTGGCGAACGCCGGTCCTCCCGTCGTCGCAGGTGGACGGCCGCCCAGCACGAGCGACCGACGACCCTGCACCGCTGCGGCGAGGTACGGCGTCGCGGCGCGCAGGCTCAGCCGTGAGACGTCACCGGCATGGAGGCTGCCGAGGAGCGGGTCGACGAGGCGGTCGGTGACCTGACGACCGAACCGCCGACCGAGGAACGCGCCGACCGCGACGTCGTGGTCCAGGGGCTGACGGGGAACCAGCGGTTCGAGCGCGGCCCGGGCGAAGCCGACCGGTCCGAGCACCCGTGAGGTGATCAGCGGTCCGAGCCGGGTGGGACCGGCCGGCCCGACACCTGCGGGGAGGCGACGCAGGCCGCGTGGGGTCCAGATCCACGTCCACGTCATCGTCGAGGTGATCAGGCGGTCACGCAGGCCGAGCTCGTCGAGGAGTTGCGTGACGTGAGGTCCCGCGAGGTGGATGGCCTCGGCGCCGACGTCGACCGGGTGACCGGCGAAGTCGAGCGTGCGGATCTGGCCACCGGTGCGGTCGGACGCCTCGAGGACGGTGACCTCCGCGCCGGCCGCGGCCAGGGTGTGGGCAGCAACCAGGCCGGTGACACCGGCACCGACCACCACCGTCCGCTGCGACACGATCGCTCCTTCCGACCGACGCCGGCCCGAATCGACTTCAGCGACAGTAACGACTGGCGCTCGGCGACGACAACGGCGGACCCGTCGGGTGCCGGGTGCATGAGGACCGTTGACCCGACCAGCCCTGTCTCATGACTCGTCATGCGATCTCGCATGTTACGGTGCCGACATGTCTCGAACGGTTCAGATCCGCGACATCGACGACGATGACTATGACGCGCTCGGCCGACGAGCGGCCGAGGTCGGGATGTCGGTCCCCGAGTACCTGCGACGAGAGATCGAACGCATCGTCGCGAGACCGACCATCGGCGAATGGCTGGAACGCACCCGACGTCGGCCCGGCACCCGGACCCGCAGCGACACCGTCGAAGCACTCGACGAGCTCCGTGGCCCCTGGCCGACGTGATCGTCATCGACGCCTCCTGCCTCTTCGAGGTCCTCGTCGACGGACCCGGTGCCGACACGATCCGCACGAGGCTGGCAGAAGAACCTGAACAGGCCGCCCCGCAGGTGATCGACATCGAGGTCTTCAGCCTGATCCGCCGGGAGCACCTCAGCGGCGAGCTCGACGCAACACTCGCGGGACTCGCGATCGAAGATCTCCGCTCCTGGCCCGGCCTCCGCTTCGACCACCGGGCGTTGCTCCCCCGCGCATGGGAACTGCGCGACTCCATCCGTGGATGGGACGCTGCCTACGTGGCTCTCGCCGAGGTACTCGACGCCACACTCCTGACCCTCGACCGACGACTCGCCCGCGCCGCCGGACCACGCTGTCAGATCGCGATCCTCCCGACCTGACCCACGAGCCACCCGCCACAACTCGAGCCAGGCTGCACACCCCCGCACCGACAGGCACCGGATCCAGATCCGTCTCCACCTGAACCACCGCCACACTCACCATCCTCAACGACGACTGACGGTGGTGGACCACCACGTACAGTCCAGCCGTACGAGATGCCACGAAAGAAACTGGGAGGAATCTTGGATTCCTGTGGTTGAGTGTCAGTCTGTCGGGGTATGCTATCGAACATGAGTTCGTTGGCTGGGGAAGACGGGGATCGAGGCGCCGACGGGGCTGGTCGGTCGTCGGGTTCGG
>CAYSCB010000044.1:0-14355 GCA_964429335.1 uncultured Aquihabitans sp. | reverse complement strand
ACCGCTCCCGGCCGCATCGCCGGTGAGCACCCGAGGCCGGTCGACCTCAGGCGCTGTCAGGAGCGACGTCCCCCGCAGGCGGTGGCGGTCCGAGGTCACCGGCAGGCCGGTCGAGGAGGCTCCGCAGCAGATCGACCAGGGCACGGGCGTCGGCCGCGTTCGACGACATGCCGAACGAGACGCGCAGGGCGCTCACGCCTCTGCCGCGCCGGTGGCGGATCGCCTCGTCCACGGCGCACGACGACACGGGGACCACGTCGTCCAGGAAGGGCCGCAGGTCCGCCGCTGCGACGTCACGTGCGGTCTCCCCGGCACCCGGGTTGCAGAAGCAGCCCGTGCGCACCGAGATCCCGCGTCCGGCGGCGATCCGTTCGACGAGCCGGTCGGGGATCTCGTCGCCGCTCGGATCGCTGAGGACGAAGGCGATCGTCGCCCCACGCCCGGTGGCGTCGCGCGGACCGAGCACCCGGACCAGCGGCACCCCGTTGCGGTGGCGGAGCTCGGTCATCTGCACGAGCGACCACCGGGTCAGTGCCATGACGCGATCGTGGATGACATCCATCCCGAGGCGCTCCATGAACGCGATGCCCGCGTCGATCGCAGGCATCGCGAGGAAGTCCAGTGTGCCGTCCTCGAAGCCGGCGTGCCCTGGCACGAGTCGGTGGCCATCGGCTCGCACCGAAGCGATCGCGATCGTGCCACCGGCGAACCACGGGCGGTGCAGCTCCTCCAGAGCGTCGCGTCGGGCGATCAGGGCTCCCACACCTGTCGGGTACCCGAAGATCTTGTAGAAGCTCAGCGCGACGAAGTCAGGGCGCACCGCATCGAGGTCCAGCCGGTTCGTCGGCGCGAACGCTGCCGCGTCGTACAACGTCCTCCAGCCGTCGGGCACCTCGGGAAGCGGATGCCTGACCCCGGAGTAGTTCGACTGCGCCGGCAACGCGAGGAGGCCGGGCGGGCCGTCGAGAGCTCCTCGGAGCACGACCGGGTCGAGGCGCAGCGCGGGTGGGACCAGCGGGACGTACGTGATCGGTGCGCCGGCAGTCCGGGCCATCTCACGGATGCCGTTGACCGAGTTGTGGTTGTCGGCGCTGAGCACCAGGGGGCGATCCGGCCCGAACGGGAATGCCTCGCCCACCAGGCGGATGGCACCGGAGGCGTTCTGGGTGAAGATGCACTCGTAGCGCTCCGGATCCGCCGACACGAAGCGCAGCACCGCCGAGCGGGCACGTTCCACCAGCTCGGTCATCGGACGTGACGTCGGGTTGTCGGAGTGCGGGTTGCCGAGCACCGACGAACGCAGCAGCGCCAGGTGCTCCTCGACGAGCGAGACCGGGTAGAGCGCGGCGCCGGTGTGGTCGAGGTACACGTGTCCACCGGCGTCGAGTCGCGCGAAGTCCGTCCGTCGCACCTCGTCGAGCTGCGCAGTCAGCGCGAGCCGTTCGGCAAGCCCCCTGTCCTCGCTGTCAGCCCCGGTCATCGTGGGGTCACCGTGTCGAGCTCGCGCCAGGCCCACCACGCCACCACCGAACGGTAGGGGGCGTAGCGCTCACCCAGTGCCGCCATGTCCCGCTCGCCGGGTACGACGTCCCAGCCGTTCGCCTTCGCCAACCCCGCCCGCACCCCGTAGTCCCCGACCGGCCAGATGTCGAGGCGCCGCAGGTCGAACAGCAGGAACATGTGCGCCGTCCACGGGCCGATCCCGCGGACGACGGTGAGGTGCTCGACGATCTCGTCGTCGTCGAGTCGCCCGATCCGATCGAGGCGCACGGTTCCACCTGCGACCTTGTCGGCCAGGTCCACCAGCGCTGCCGCCTTCGAGGCGGACAGGCCAGCGGAGCGCAACCGGTCCGCGCCGGCGCTCCTGACGGCCTCGGGTGTGAACGGGGTGCCGACGACGTCGAGGACGCGAGCCCAGATCGTCGCCGCAGCGCGTCCGTTGAGCTGCTGGTAGGCGATCGAGGACGCGAGTGACTCGAAACGGCCCGAAGCCGACGGTCCCGGCGCCAGGAGCGGCGGTCCGTGCCGCTCGTGGAGCCCCGCGAGCACGGCGTCGCGGACTGCGAGGTCGCGGGCCGCCTCGGCCCACGCCGACCGCGTCGCCTGGCCGGGCATCAACGGTTCCCCGAGACCGGCGGGAGCGCTGTGGCCAGAACTGCCTCCGGCGTCGGGGTGTCGGACATGCACGCATCCTGCCAGCATGTCCACTGATGGGCTCAGCGGATCCCCGAGACGACACATCACGCCCTGCAGCCATGGCCGCCGACGGCTCCGACGGCGCAGGGAGGCGATCCTTCGAGCTGAACGTCGCGACGATCACCGAAGCGATCGCCGACCGGTACCCGGACCGCGACTGCATCGTGTTCCGGGACCGTCGGCTGTCGTGGTTCGAGGTGGCACAGCGGACACGTCGCCTCGCGCTCCTGCTCCACGAGGCCGATCTCGGTCCGATCGGACGGTTCGGCTCGGTCCCCCGCCACCACTCCGTCCATGACCACGTCGCCCTGTACCTCCACAACGGCAACGAGTACCTGGAAGGGATGCTCGGCGCATGGAAGGCACGGTGTGCGCCGTTCAACGTCAACTACCGGTACGTCACCGACGAGCTCCGCTACCTGCTCGACGACGCCTCCACGGCAGCGGTCATCTTCCACGAGTGCTTCGCACCGCTGCTCGCGGAGGTCCTGCCCTCGCTCCGACGAGCACCGGAGGTGCTGCTCCAGGTCAACGACGGCTCCGGACACGGGCTGCTCGACGGAGCCAGGGACTACGAGGAGGCGCTCGGTTCGGCCACAGCGCCGGATGTGACCGTCGAGCTGCCCGAGGAGCTCGTCGCATCCTGGTCCGGCGACGACCTCTACCTCTGCTACACGGGCGGGACCACGGGGATGCCGAAGGGTGCCATGTGGCGGATCGAGGACTTCCTCGTCGCCGCGCTCGGCGTCGTGCGCCGTGACGGCAGCGAGCACACGTCCCTCGACGAGATCGTCGCCGCAGCGGGGGACTGCCGCCTGCGGGCGCTCCCGGCGCCTCCGCTGATGCACGGCGCCGCGCACTGGAACGCGCTCTCCTGCCTGATCGCCGGAGGAACGGTGATCATCCAGGACCACCCCGAGCACCTCGATCCCGAGGATCTGCTGCGGACCGTCGAGCGGCACCGGGCGACCTCCCTGCTGGTGGTGGGCGATCCCGTCGCCCGACCGCTGGTCGACGCGCTCCGACGATCACGGGACACCGACCGGCGATACGACCTGTCGTCGCTGCGCCACCTGCTGTCCGGTGGGGCGGTGCTGTCGCCGGGGCTCAAGGCGGAGCTGCTCGAGCTCCTCCCCGCGCTGACGATCGTCGACGTGCTGGGCTCGACCGAGTCCGGACGCCAGGGCGTCGCTCATGCCCGATCGAGCGAGGACGCGTCGAAGGCCTTCACGCCGGCGACGACGGCGACGGTGCTCGACGAGTCGAGAAAGCGGCGTCTCGTGCCCGGCGACCCGACCATCGGTTGGCTCGCCCAGTCCGGCCGCGTACCGCTCGGCTACCTGAACGACCCGGACAAGACGGCCGAGACCTTCCCCGAGATCGCCGGCGTCCGGTACGCGATCGCCGGTGACCGGGCACGGCTGCTTGCCGACAGCACCGTCGAGCTGCGCGGGCGTGACTCGGTGTGCATCAACACCGGCGGGGAGAAGGTCTTCGCCGAGGAGGTCGAGACCGCGCTGCGCACGCACCCCGACGTCCTCGACGTGGTCGTCTGCGGGAGGCCTTCGGCGCGGTGGGGACAGGAGGTGGTGTCGATCGTCATGCTGCGGGAGGGCACGTGTCCCAGCGACGACGAGCTGCGCGATGCGGCCGGTCGCCACATCGCCCGCTACAAGCTGCCCAAGTCGATCATCCGCCTGGATCGGATCGTGCGGTCACCGTCGGGGAAGGCCGACTACCGGTGGGCCGCCGGGGTGGCTGCATCCGGACCCGCCTGAGGCGTCGCCCACACCCATCCACCGGGAATCCCCCACTCCCGGGCGGTTGCGCACCGGAAGATCACCGGAAGATCACACGGTTGCGGCCCTAGCGATCCACAGGCCGGAGCTCATACGTTGCTCCCATGAGCACGCACACCCCCAGCGGAACCCCGACGGGCCTGCACGGCGGCACCGTCTGCTTCGACATCACACTCCGGGACGGCAACGTCGAACGGGTCCATGGAGCCGACGCCTACGAACCCGAGCGTTCGATGACCACGTTCTTCCGCACCGACGGTCGACCCACCGTCGACTGCTGGAGCGTCCGGATGGCCAGCTTCCGCACCGATGAGATCCTCGCGATCAGGCGGCTCGACGCGGCCGTCGACGGCGCCTCGACGGGATTGCGGGCGGTGTGACACTTGACTCCGGCGCATCCGTGCCGATGGAAGGGGGATCACAAGGAGCGTGCCATGGTCTCTCCATCGATCCCCCTCCTGACCCTCGTCGACGTCTGGTGTGCCTCGACCCAACGTTGGGTCCCCGGATTCCGCGTCGCGTCGGTCCATCCCGACGGTCGGATCGAGGTGTTCGGCCGAGACGGCGGACCCCGCCTCCCGGAGGCGTTCGACCCCTCGATGGTCCGCGTCACGGAGGCGATGGTGCTCGCTCATCGCTGACCCTCCCGCTCGCCCACCCGTTCTGTTCTTCGGAACACAACGGATCCGTGATGTTCTGCAGAACAGAACGGTGGTGACTACGGTTGCGGCCGCCATGAGTGACGCCCCATCCGCCGCCGAGCTCCTGAACGACGCCCCGACCGACGACCTCCTCGACATCGACGTCGTCGTCATCGGCGCCGGTCCCGCTGGACTCACCGCCGCATACCAGCTCTCGAAGGAGGGGATCGCCGCAACGGTGCTCGAGGCCGACGACGTGGTCGGCGGCATCAGTCGGACCGCCGAGCGCGACGGCTGGCGCTTCGACATCGGCGGGCACCGCTTCTTCACCAAGGTGGCACCGGTCGAGGCCGTCTGGCACGAGATCCTCCGCGACGACGAGTTCCTCAAGCGGCCACGGCTCAGTCGCATCTACTACCAGGGCAAGTACTACGACTACCCGATCAAGCCGTTGAACGCGCTCCGCAACCTCGGCCTCATCGAGGCGGTGCGCTGCACCCTGTCGTACCTGTGGGCCAAGATCCGCCCGCCGAAGGACCAGACGACGCTCGAGGGCTACGTCGTCGCGGACTACGGCCGCCGGCTCTACGAGCACTTCTTCCGGACCTACAACATCAAGCTCTGGAACGTGGATCCGAAGTACCTCTCGAGCGACTTCGGCGCCCAGCGGATCAAGGGCATGTCACTGTGGAGCGCCGTGTGGGAGCCGGTGCGCACCAAGCTGTTCGGCAGCCGGGCGGACCGCTCCAAGCAGGTGACCTCGCTCATCGAGGAGTTCCAGTACCCGAAGTTCGGGCCGGGGATGATGTGGGAGCGCTGCGCCGAGATCATCACCGAACGTGGTGCCGATGTGCGGATGGGTGCAACCGTGACCACGATCCGACGCGATCCGGCCACCCGTCGGGCCACCTCCGTCGTCGCACGGTGCGCCGACGGGTCGACGAGCGAGCTACCGGCCGACGACGTCGTCTCGACGATGCCGTTCTCGTACCTGCTCAAGGCGATGGACCCGCCACCACCGGCCGAGGTCGTCGCCGCAGCGGACCAGTTGCGCTTCCGGGACTTCCTGACGGTCGCGCTCGTCGTCCCGCTCGAGTACAGCTTCCCGGACAACTGGATCTACATCCACGCTCCAGAGGTGCAGGTCGGGCGGATCCAGAACTTCGGCCAGTAGTCGCCGTACCTCGTCAAGGACGGACGCACCTGCCTCGGCCTCGAGTACTTCGTCTTCGAAGGTGCGGGCCTGTGGTCGAAGCCGGACGAGGAGTTGGTCGCACTCGGTACCCACGAGCTCGATGTGCTCGGCCTCGTGGACCCGTCCAAGGTGGAGTCCGGCTACGTCGTGCGGATGCCCAAGGCGTACCCGGTCTACGACGAGGACTACAAGGCGAACGTCGCCGTGCTGCGCGAGTGGCTCGAGGCGAACGTCACCAACGTGCATCCCGTGGGTCGCAACGGCATGCACAAGTACAACAACCAGGACCACTCGATGCTCACCGCGATGTTGACGGTCGAGAACGTCCTCGGCCGCGGCGACCACGACATCTGGTCGGTGAACGTCGAGGAGGAGTACCACGAGGAGGGAAGCGGGGTCGATGTCGCTCCCGCCTCGGCGACCGCGACCGCCGGCACCGGTCGGGACGCTCCTGTCGTGCCCAGCGACGCTCCGCGGGTCCACTGACCTCGAGCGATGTTGGGGGGAACCGTCGGCTGATCGGTCGGATTCCCCCGAGTTCGGCGGCGCCTCGTCGATGTTGGGGGGAACGGACGGCTGATCGGTCGGATTCCCCCAAGTTCAAGTCAGGGGTTGTGTGCGATCGCGAGGAGCTGCGGACCCAGCCACGCACCGATCATCGGTGCGTAGCCATCCGCGAAGTGGAGGCCGTCCGGGCGACGTGACCGGTCGAGCTCACCACCTGGCTGGGAGGCGTACCACGCCTGCAGGTCGATGATCCTCGCGACCCCGGGCCGCAACGCCACCGCCTGACGGAGGATCTCGTTCAGGCGGTCCACGCGGGTCGGGTCGGACTCCGGCAGGTCCATGTAGCCCTGATCGGCGCCGTGCTGGAAGTGCGGGTACGTCAGCACGACGACCGACGCCCCCGACGAGCCGAGCACGTCGATCGCGGCGACGAACTCCTTCAGGATGTACGCGTCGACCTCTGGGTCGCCGATGTGACGCCAGCGGTCATCGCCGGGGAAGCGTCGGTCGACGACCTCCCAGATCCCGCTCATCAGGACCACGACGTCGGGTCGCTGGTCGCGCACGAACCCGGGGAACACCCCGGACCAGTCGCACTCGGGCCGGAACGTGGCGACGTCGAGGAGGTGGCGGTAGTCCCCGCCGCGCGCGATCGGACAACCGAGCTTCGCCGCGTTCGCCACGTCGACCACGCCGGTCCCGGTAGCCCAGGGACGCAACCCTGCGTAGATCCCGAGAGCGACCGAATCCCCCACCACCGCCACGTTGACGTGCCCGCCGGGGGGCACCGGCCGGCGGGGCGTGGGTGCCGGGGCCGGAGGCACGTCGTTGCCGCCGCTCAGAGCGGACGGCGGTGCCGGTGCGGCCACGACCGGTCGTAGGTCCCGCAGCTGCGGTGACAACCAGCGGGCGAGGCGGCGTGCACCCGCTGGGGTCAGGCCCAGGCCGTCGAGACGCCAACGCTGGTCGAGCGCACCGCCGGGCCAGGTCGCGATCTCAGCGGCAGCGTCCAGGTAGGTCGCTCCGGCCTTCGCCGCGGAAGCGGCAAGGACTGCGTTCCACGCTGCAAGCCGTGCACCGTCATCAGCGGACGCAGCGGGAGGGATGCCTTCACCGATCTGTGCGATCTCGGTGCCGAGCAACGCCGCACGCGTCGGGTCGGAGGGCATCGTCGTCGGCACCGTCGGGGGCGGCGCGGCGGGCTCGCCCAACGGCGGGGTCGACAGCGCCACGACCTGCGCGCCGGTCGCGACAAGCTGGCGCAGGGTCTCCGAGACGTCGACGGTCAGGAACTCGTCGATCTGAGGGGTTCCCGGACCGGCCCACGGCGACTCGGGGCTCATCCGACGGTCGGCGAGATCGCGGCTACCTGCCCAGACGACGACGACGTCGGGGTGCAGCCCCGTGATCCGGTCGATGAGAGCGGATCGCACGTCGCCGCAACGATCGCTGTCTCGCTCGAAGGTGCCGTCGGATCGCCGGACCCACCCGCCGGTGGCCAGCCCGCAGTCGGGCGCGCTGAGGACCGTCGCGTGCATCGGAGACCGGCCGCCCACATCGGCGTGGCCGTCGAGGGAGGCAGCGAGGCGGTCGCCCACGAAGGTGACCTGGAGCGGCCGCGGCGGCAACGTGGTCGTCTCGGCGGCAGCGCGCTGGAGGTTGGTCGGTGGCGGCAGATCGGCGGTCGCCATCGCGGTGCCCAGCAGGACCGCCACGATCGTCGCCGGAGCGACGACCCGCGCCCGACGGGCGGGCAGCAGCCCGCCGACGCGCACCGGCCGCTCCAGCAAGCGGAACATGCACACCGCGAGGGTGAGCGTGACGGCCATGCGCAGGGCGAACAACGGCCACGGCAACCACCCGACCCGCTCGGGCGTCAGCCAGAGGAAGACCGGCCAGTGGATCAGGTACACCCCGTAGGAGATGCCGCCGAGCCAGACCAGCGGTCGCAGCTCGAGGAGGCGGGTCACGAACCCGCCCTGCATCGCACCGAGGATCAGCGCACAGGAACAGGCTGCGACCACCAGGAACCCCGTCGGGTACATCCACGGTGAGCCGACCGTCGCGACGTGCCAGAACACGACCGTCACGCCGAGAGCCGCCGCGGCGCCCCATGTGGCGACGGCGCGTGCCGTCCGAGCCCGCAACCACGTCCCTCGGATCAGGACGCACGCGAGCAACGCCCCTGCCAGGAGCTCGAAGATCCGGCTGAAGGTGCCGAAGTAGGCGGCGTCGGTGCCCGATCGCGCCAGCATCCCGTTCAGCAGGACCGACGCCCCGCCGAGGAGCAGAAACGCGGTGGCGAGGAAGCGCACCGACCGCCCGCCGCGACGACGTTCGAGAGCGAGCAGTCCGACGACGACGAGCGGGAGGAGCAGGTAGAACTGCTCCTCGATCGCGAGGCTCCAGTAGTGCTCGAGCGGCGACGGCGCCTGGAACGCCGCACCGTAGCTGCGGCGCTGCAGGATGAAGTGCCAGTTGACGACCTGCGCGAGCGCGAACGGCACGTCGCCACGTAGATCACGGAGCTGGTCGGTGTTCCACACCCCGGCAAGCCCCATCAGCACGACTGCCGCGATCGTCGCCCATGCGGCAGGGAGGAGACGCCGGAAGCGGCGGGTCCAGAATCGGCGGAGGTCGACCGTGCCGGTCGTGGCGCCCTCACGCAGCAGCAACGAGGTGATCAGGAAGCCTGACAGGGTGAAGAAGAGCGAGACGCCGAGGAACCCTCCGGTCGCCCACCCGAACCGGGCGTGGTACAGGAGGACCGCTCCGACGGCCAGGGCACGGAGCCCGTCGAGACCGGGTTGGTGACCGAGCGGCCGCACCCCTGCCCAGCCGCCATCGACCGATTCAGGGCCGGCAGGCGGCGGAGCTCTCCGATCCTCCCAGTGCCAGCGCTCACGTCGCCGTCGCCGCTCGTCCACCACGGACACGGCGTCAGCTCCGGTCGGGAGCACCCGTGGGCCGGATCCGCGATTCGGCGTACCGACCGGGGCCGGTGGCACGGAGACGTCCGGTCAGCGCGGGAAGGCGGAGCGACAGTCCCCACCAGGTGACCCGCATCTCGGTCTCCACCATCGTGCGCGCGACCGCCATCTTCGACGAACCGGCGACACGGTCGACGAACGTGATCGGCACCTCGACGACGTCCATGCCGGCGTGCGAGAGCCGGAACGCCGTCTCGATCTGGAACAGGTAGCCGTTCGCAGTGGTGCCGTCGATGTCGATCTTGTCGAGGACCTCGGCCCGGTAGGCACGGAACGCGGTGGTCGCATCCCGGAACGACAACCGCAGCATCCACCGCGCGTAGGAGTTGCCAACGCCGGACAGCTTCCGCCGGAACCAGGTCCAGTCGGAATCGCCACCCTCGACGTACCGACTGCCGACGGCGACGTCGTGGCCCTGCTCGACAGCGGCGAGCAGCTGCGGCAGGACGTGCGGGTCGTGGGAGAGGTCCGCGTCCATCTGGACGACGACGTCGGCACCGGAGTCCAGCGCGTGACGGAAGCCGTGGCGGTACGCGGCGCCGAGCCCCGCCTTGTCCGGGCGGTGCAGCACCTCCACACCGCCCAGCTCCGCGCCGACCTCCTCGGCGATGCGACCGGTGCCGTCGGGGCTGTTGTCGTCGACGATGAGCACCCGCAGGTCGGGCACGACGGACCGCACGGTGCGCAGCAGGCGCTCG
This sequence comes from uncultured Aquihabitans sp., assembly GCA_964429335.1. GTDB lineage: Bacteria > Actinomycetota > Acidimicrobiia > Acidimicrobiales > Microtrichaceae > Dermatobacter. The sequence continues at coordinate 4,329 of CAYSCB010000044.1, read as the reverse complement.
ACGTTCTCGGCCTCCTGATAGGTCGGGATGACGACGACGTTGGACATCGGCGGCAACTGTACCGATGGAGCAGGCGCGCCCGGCTTCATCCTCCCCCGGGTGTCCCCGGTGACTGCGACCGCCTGTGGGAGACTGCCCCGTCCGTGCCGTGAGCACCGTCCGTGCCGTGGGCACCGCCGAACGAATCGAGGGGACACCCGAGGACATGGCCAGGGATCTCGATGAAGGAACCGACGAACCAGGGCCCGATCCGGTCCCTGATCTCCCGCCGGAGGACCTGTCACGTCGCGCCGCGCTCGTGATGATCTTCGTCGTGAGCCTCGCCGGGCTCGTGCTGGAGGTGTCCTACACGAGGATCGTCTCCTACAAGCTCTGGTACTACTACACGTACCTCGTCATCGGGCTCGCGCTGCTGGGCATCGGCAGCGGGGCCACGTTCGTCGCCATCTCCTCACGCATCCGATCGGCTTCGACGCGGACCCTCCTGCGCCGCTCCTCGCTGTGGGGGGCAGCCAGCATCATCGTGGGCTATCTGGTCATCGCCCGAATCCCGCTCGACACCGTGGCGCTCTGGGACTACGGGACACGGGCGTCGTTGAAGAGCCTCGTCGCGCTGGCCGTCATCTGCGTCGCGCTGTTCGCCACGTTCATCGCGATCGGCATCATCGTGTCGGTGCTGCTCGGCCGGGGCGGCGATCAGGTGGGGCGCCTGTACTTCTCGGACCTCGTCGGTGCCGGACTCGGCTGCGCCGTGGTCGTGTTCCTGATCAGCTGGATGGGCCCGCCCTCGACGGTCATGCTGGCGGCTCTGCTGCTCGCCGCGGTCGGCGTGGCCAGCACCGACGCCGGTCATCTGGCCGCGCGGATCGCGGGCATCGGCCTCGTTGCACTGCTCGCGGTGCTCGTCGTGTTCCACACCGTCCTGCCCGACATCCGACCGGAGGACTCCAAGGTGCAGCCGCCACCGGGTGGCTACGAGTACTCGGGTTGGGGCCCCGTGTTCCGGGTCGACGTCGCCCCGGTCCCCTCGCCGGACATCCACGCCAAGTGGCTCATCCACGACGCCACCTACGGCTCGGCGATCTGGCGCTGGGACGGATCTCCGAAGAGCCTCGGCGCCTTCGTCGCGGATGACCCGCGTTCGTGGCCGTTCCAGGTCATCGACCGACCGGTCGACCGTGAGCTCATCATCGGATCGGCCGGCGGCCACGAGGTGCTCAACTCCCTCTACCACGACGCCCGCCACGTCGACGCCGTCGAGCTCAACCCGGTCACCGTCGGGATCGTGAAGGACCGCTACCGCGACTACACCGGCAACTGGGCGGCTTCTCCCCGCGTCGCGCTCACCCAGGGCGACGGACGATCGTTCCTCGCACGCAGCGGCAAGAAGTTCGATCTCGTCTGGTTCGTCGCACCCGATTCCTACGCAGCGAACAACGCAGCGTCCTCCGGTGCGTTCGTCCTGTCGGAGAGCTACCTCTACACGAAGGAGATGGTGACCGAGACCCTCGAGCACCTGACCGACGACGGCATCGCAGTCGTCCAGTTCGGTGAGGTGGACTTCCTCAACCGACCGAACCGCACCGCCCGCTACGTCCTGACAGCGCGGGCGGCGATGGAGGACCTCGGGATCTCGGACCCGTCGAGCCACATGATGATCGCGACGTCCCAGGACCCGCTCACGAGCGGCCTGTCGACGATCATGTTGAAGAAGACGCCGTTCACACAGGCGGAGATCGACCGCTTCAGCGAAGCGGTGCCGACCACCGCGCAGGGCAAGGTCGTCTACGTGCCCGGCATCGCCGGCACCAACCACGTCGTGCCGTGGCTCGCCGGCGCCACCGACGCCGAGGCCCGCAAGATCGAGGCCAACTACCCCTACGACATCAGCCCGATCACCGACGACGGCCCGTTTTTCTGGCACTTCGTGCCGTTCACCGACGTGGTGAAGACCATCGGCGACCCGATCGACGCGTCGGACCGCGAGAGCGCTGTCGGCGAACGGGTGCTCCTGCTGCTGCTCGTGATCGCCACGCTGTTCGCCGTGGCGTTCCTGCTCTTGCCCTTCCTCGTGGTCCGCAGGCGGTGGGCGACGCTGCCGGCGAAGGGGATCTCAGCGGTCTACTTCGCTGCACTCGGGCTCGGGTTCATGTTGTACGAGATCACCATGATCCAGCGGCTGACGCTGTACCTCGGCTTCCCCACCTACTCGCTCACGGTGACCCTCGCGTCCCTGCTCGTCTTCACCGGCCTGGGGGCGCTGTGGTCCAACCGGTTCGCTTCGGATCCCCGCCGGATCCTGCCGGTTCTGCTCGGGGCGTTGGTGGCGCTCACGATCTTCTACCGCTTCGCGTTGACGCCGATCACCTCCTCCACCCTCGATGCCCCGCTCTTCGCCCGCATCCTCGTGGCGTTCGCGCTGCTCGCGCCGCTGGGGTTGTGCCTGGGCATGTTCATGCCGCTCGGTCTTCGCACCGTCGGGGCGTTGACGCCGTTCGCCGACGAGTACGTCGCCTGGGGCTGGGCCATCAACGGCGTGTTCTCGGTGATCGGATCGGTCCTCACGACGATCCTGTCGATGACCTTCGGGTTCCGCAGCGTCCAGATGATGGCCGTCGTGGCCTACCTCGTCGCGGGGGTCGCCATGTGGCGACTGCTGGCGGTGCGGCGCAGCCCGGACGTGACCGGCGTGGACGACGATGCCGAGACAGCAGCAGGTCCCGACGGGCGTGTCGGCTCGCTCAGCGGCAGCGGCGCAGCAGGGTGAACGTCGGCGTCGTCGCGACCTCGCAGTAGTCCTCGTCGACCACCCGGTCCGCTGCGTGGCTCCGCGACTCCGAGGACGTGTTGGGCTCGCTCCAGTCGTTCCAGGCGTCGGACAGGATGAGCCAGTCGTTGCGACGGAGCTCGCCGGCCAGCGGTGACCCCTCGGCATCGGCGATCCCGGGATCCATCTCGATGAACCGCGTGCCGGGCGTCAGCTCCGGGAACAGGTGGTAGAAGAACACGTCGCTGTAGTTCGTGCGCGACAGGTCGCGGGGTCCGACGATCAGACGGTCCCCCGGACGTGCCCGTTGCGCCAGCGCGTCGACGATCTGCTGAGCGTCGGCGGCCCCCTCGGCGCTGCCGAAGTAGAAGGTACGACCCTCGTGGGTGATCGGGAAGCCGAACCGGTTGAACCCGAACGTCTGGGTGACCAGGTCCGCGTAGGTCCGCAGCGGATAGAACGGGACGACGCCGACGAGGAGGACGGCCACGACCCCGATGCCGGTGAGCGACGTCCGAAGCGGCGTCCAGGCGGGACGTGCGACCTCGACGAGCCAGGCGACCGCGGCGATCAGGAGTGGGAACGAGATGCCGGTCACCCACGACAGGTGAGCCGTGTCGGGTCGTTGGATCGCCTGCTGGAGGAGCCCTGCGCAGAACAACGCTGCGGGCCAGTACGACATCGCCCGATCGGTGCCGGATCGGGCGCGTCGCAGACGCCATGCTGCGACGACCACGACGGCGATCGATCCCGGCACCAGCAGGAACCAGGTGAAGATCTGCACCGACACCGGCAGCATCGGCAGCGGCCATCCCGTGACGCGGAGGGATCCCGCCCGCTGGAGGAACCCGTCGACGTGCCCGAAGCTCGGCGGCACCGGCAGCGACCGTCCGGCGCGCAGCTCGAACACCGGCTCGATGACCATGCCCCGGATCGACGCGGCGATTCCCGAGGTCAGGACATGCGGGATGTACAGGGCGAGGGTCCCGACCAGGCCCGCCACGAGCGGTCGGCGACGCCCCCGCGCGATCTGCAGCACGAGCGCGACCATCCCGAGACCGACCGCCAGGATCAGATCCGGCCGGTACAGCAGCGCGACCCCTGCGAGCACGCCCGCCCCCGCGTACCACCAGGTCGTCGTCCCACCCTGCGCCTCGCGACGCATCCCGGCTGCACCGACGGCGAGCGCGCACACCGCAGCGGCGAGCGCCCCGTTCCACGCCATCGCCGACAGCCCGAGCGGCCCGATCAGGATGAGGATCGCCACGACGGCACCGGCGGTCGCGATGCGACGACCCCACGGGCGCAGGAGCGACCACAGCCCGAACGCGACGAACGCGTGCTGCGCGAGGCCGACGAGTCGCTCCACGGTGATCTGCGCCCCGAACACCTTGTAGATCGCAGCCAGCACCCACAACGACCCCGGCCCGTAGAGATGCAGGAAGTCCCGATGGGGCAGGTCCCCGTGCAGCATCCGCTCCGGGAACACCAGCATGAAGCCTTCCTCCATGGGCGGACCCTGGTAGCGCATCAGTCCCGGGACCGGCAGGAGCAGGACGAGC
>CAYSCB010000043.1:6378-14421 GCA_964429335.1 uncultured Aquihabitans sp. | reverse complement strand
TCGAGCAGATGATCGGCTCGCGGAACACGACGCCGCCGAGGATGTTGCGGATCGTGCCGTTGGGGGAGCGCCACATCTGCTTGAGGCCGAACTCCTCGACGCGGGCCTCGTCGGGGGTGATCGTGGCGCACTTGACGCCGACGCCGTGGGTCTTGATCGCGTTGGCGGCATCGACGGTGATCTGGTCGTCGGTGGCGTCACGGGACTCGATGGACAGGTCGTAGTAGCGCAGGTCGACGTCGAGGTAGGGGAGGATCAGCTTGTCCTTGATGAACTCCCAGATGATGCGGGTCATCTCGTCGCCGTCGAGCTCGACGACCGGGTTCTGGACCTTGATCTTCGCCATGGCGGATTCGCACCTCTGTTGGTCAGCGTCTGTTGTCAGCGTCGGTCGGTGGGCAGACCGAAAGCATACAGGTTGCAGACAAGTTCTCCTCCTCCCGAAAACGGGGGCCGTAGTCGACAGAACGTGTCGGTTTGGACCCCCAGAACGGGAGGGGAGCGCGCAGCTCTGGAAAACGGGGGTCGCAGTCGACAGAACGTGTCGGTTTGGACCCCCAGAACGGGAGGGGGCGCGGGTCGGGGCGCGTGGGAGGGGGCCGTCGATACGCTGAACCGATGCCAGCTCGCCGACGCCTCAGGATCCCCGCGCGCCGTGGTCGTCGGGCCATCGACGGCTCCAGCGGCCGGGCGGTCACCGATGGCTCCAGCGGCCAGCCGACCACCGACGGCTCCAGCGGTCGTCGGGCCGCCGACGGCTCCAGCGGCCGGGCGGTCACCGACGGCTACCGCGCCCTGCTCGTGTGCTCCAGCGGCGGTCACCTCACCCAACTGCTGGCGCTCGAGCCCTGGTGGCGGCGGACCGAGCGGACCTGGGTCACCTTCGACACCGCAGACGCCGTCGGCGCGCTCGCCGGCGAGCGGGTCGTGTTCGCCCACCACCCGACGACCCGCAACATCCCCAACCTGCTGCGCAACCTCCGCCTGGCGGTCGGCACCCTCCGCTCGGAGCGACCCGACGTCATCGTCTCCGACGGGGCCGGCGTCGCCGTGCCGTTCTTCTGGTTGAGCCGACTCATGGGAGGCCGCACCGTGTACCTCGAGGTCTACGACCGACTCGACTCGGCGACGCTCACCGGCCGACTGGTCCGACCGGTGACCGACCTCTTCGCCGTCCAGTGGGACGAGCAGCTCGAGTGCAACCCCGGGGCCGTCGTCGTGGGGCCGGTGCTGTGAGCGGGCTGCGGGTCATGTTCAGCGTCGGCAGCGACGTCCACCAGTTCGACCGTCTCGTGCAGTGGGCGGACCGCTGGGCGAAGGACCATCCCGACGACGAGGTGATCGTCCAGCACGGCAACAGCGCGGCGCCGAACACCGCCGAGGCCACGATGATGTTCGGACGCGACGAGATGCTGCGCCAGCTCGCCCTCGCGGACGTCGTGGTGCTGTCGTGCGGTCCCGGCGCCGTCATGGACGCCCGGAGCGTCGGACGCCGGCCGATCGTCGTCCCGCGCCGCCCCGACCTCGGTGAGCACGTCGACGGCCACCAGCTCGTGTTCGCACGCCACCTGCACACCCACGACGTGGCGGTGATGGCCGAGGACGAGGCGCAGGTGGTCGCCGCGGTGGAAGCCGCCCGCAGCGACCCAGACCTGATGCGCGTGGACCCGGACGCCACCGAGCCGCCGGGGATCGAACGGCTCGGCACCCTCATCGACGAGCTCGTCGCAGGACGCCTCGACCGAGGCGCCGCGACCCGCTGACGCCCGCCAGACGGCGGTTCCCGACACCGGAACGACGGTTCGTGACCCCGAAAGGTAGTCACATGGCCCATCGTCCCCGTACGCTCGGACGATGTCGTTGACCGACCAGGAGACCCGCGCGGCAGCGACGCCGATCGCCGAGGCACCATCCCGCCGACGGGTCGTGTGGATGCGACCGAGCACCTGGCCGGCCTACTGGCCGCTGTGGGTGCTCGTCGCCGGCTACCCGCTGTGGTGGATCGTCGGGATCAGCAACCTGTTGCCGGTGGCGCTGGCCGTGCCGTTCGGCATCCAGCTGTTCCGACGCCGTCCCGTCCGGCTCCCGTCGGGATCGTTCTGGTGGGCGCTCTACCTGCTGTGGGTCGTCCTGGGCGTCGCCGCACTCTGGATCGACGCGCCGAGCGGGGTTCCGGGCGGAGCGATGCAACGGCTGCCGGTGTTCACGGTCCGGCTGGTGTGGTTCGTCGCGTCCACGGTGGTTATGTTGTGGGCGTACAACCTGCCCGAGCGGGACCTGCCGACGGGGAAGGTCGTCCGCATCGTCGGCTGGATGTTCGTCGTCACCACCGCCGGGGGTCTGCTCGGGGTCGTCGCGCCACGACTGGAGCTGACCTCGTTGGCCCAGATGGTCCTGCCGGCGGAGCTCCAGTCGAGCAACTTCGTGCGCGGCATGATCCACCCCGGCGTCGCGTCCATCCAGACGATCCTGGGCGTCGAGGGCGGCCGCCCCGTGGCGCCGTTCGCGTTCGCCAACTCCTGGGGTGCGAACCTCTCGATGTTCCTCCCGTTCTTCCTGGTCGGCTACTGCGGCCGATCCGCCGGCTGGAAGCGGTGGCCCGCCCTCGCCGTGGTCGCCGCCGCGATCATCCCGACGGTCGTGTCGCTGAACCGCGGGCTGTGGATCTGCCTCGCGCTCGGCGTCGCGTACCTGATCGTCCGCACGTTCCTGCGGGGCAACGCGGTGCTCGCTCTCGTCGGCGTGGTCGCGCTCGCCGGGCTGCTGACGCTCGCGGTCGGCAGCCAGCTCGGAACCATGGTCGAGGAGCGCATCGCCCACCCCCACAGCAACGAACGCCGTGGCGGACTCCTCGAGGCGACCGTGTCGGACGCCGCGTCCACGTCGCCGGTGATCGGGTTCGGCAGCACGCGTGACTACCGGGGGAGCTTCGCGTCGATCGCGGGCGGTGGTACACCGGACTGCCCGGGATGTGAGGTCCCGCCGCTCGGCACCCAGGGCCAGCTGTGGTTCGTGATCTTCGCCCAGGGCCTCGTCGGGGCGGCGTTCTTCCTGCTGTTCTTCGGCAACCAGGCCCGACGGCACTGGCGGAGCCGCACGGCGATCGAGTCCATCGGGTTCGCGATGCTGCTGTTCTTCTTCGTGCAGCTGTTCGTCTACGACACGATGGACCTGCCGATGATGACGGTCCTGCTGGGCGTGGGCCTCATGGAGCGCGCCCATCCCGCGTCGAGGTCGGCGACGATCGGCGAGTGGGGCAGATGGCTGCGAAGGGCGTGGCGACCGCTGCTGCTGCTCTCAGCGCTCGGAGCCGCCGTCGGCCTGGGACTCGGGATGTCGCGACCGGTCCGCTACGCGGCGACGATCCCGATCGAGCTGCAACCCGTCCCCGTGCACCTCGACCTGACCGGGAAGGCCGACGCTAAGCCCACGACCATCGACACGGAGGCGTCGATGGTCTTCTCCGAGCGGGCGCTCGACCAGGTCGCCACGACCACCGGAGGTGAACGACCCGACCGCGGTGACATCGTCGTGACGGCCCGCCCGACGACGAGGGTCATGTTCGTCACCGTCATCGACGCCGATCCCGGACGGGCCGTCCGGTTGAGCGAGGCGCTCACGGACGCGTACCTGCAGATGCGGGGCGAGTATCTCGCCCAACGACGCGACCAGGTCCTGGCCGATCTGCACCGTCAGCTGGCGCAGGAAGCGGGTCAGCGGCGAACCGTGGAGATCGACGGCGACAACGGTCTGGTCAAGGTGCGGGTCGAGGACCTGCTGTTGGAGCAGCTGCAGGACATCACGCTGAGCGGGACGACGCCGGGGGAGATCCTGCGCCCGGCGGACGTGTCGGAGGTCCGCCGGCCGATCGAGGTGTGGACCGTGTCGGGTCTCGCGAGCGGGTTCCTGGTCGGTCTCGTCGTCGTCTGGCTGCGACAGCCGGTCGACATCGGTGAGACGCCCGCTCGACGTCGCCGCCGGTGAGGTCCGGCTGACGGCAAGATCCGGGCTGACGGTGCGGTCCGGCTGACGGGGCCCCACGCCGACGGTGCCCCACACTGACGGGGCCCCACGCCGACGGGGCCCCACGCCGACGGTGGCGCCGGGCGTCGGTCAGTTCGCGGCGACCTGGTCCAGACGCAGCGAGGTCGGTGCGGTCATCAGGTGCTGGAACTCGTCGAGGGCGGCGCCCCTGAGCGTCCATCCACCCGTCCTGCTGTTCAGGTCGGAGTCGAAGTACGACATCCCGATGATCTGGGCCTGGCCGCTGCCACCGGATGCGATCGCGGTGCGGTAGAACGCCGCCATCTTCGCCGAGGCGCTCGCGCCGTCGCCGCGGTCGCCCCACTCGCCGACCGCGATCTTCAGGCCCTTGGCGGTGAAGAAGGCCCGGGCGTCGACCCACATCGGGAGCTCGACGGTGGTGTCCGTGGCCGACTCCGAGTAGTGGTCGATCCCGGCGAAGTCCCAGATGCCGGGCACGTACCAGTCCTCGGGGTTGCGACCGGACCGTGGGTCGAAGGTCCAGGACATGAGGATCGGAGCGAACGCGACGTTGTGCACGCCGGTGGCGTCGATCCGCTCACGGATCTTGACCTGCATGGCCCGCCAGGCCGGCGCGCCACCCGGGTCATCGGGTCCGACAGATCCGCCGCCGCCCTCGGGTTCGTGGTGGACGGTCAACCAGACCGGGCCGTTCAGCGAGCCCAGGCCCCGGAGCACCTCGTCGATCTCGGCGTCGTAGTCGCCGTTCGCGACGGCAGCCCAGCCCGGCGTCTTCATCGAGACCCACGGAAGACGGCCGGCCGCGATGTCGTCGCGGGCGGTCGCCACCATCTTCATGCGGTTGTGCCACCCGAAGAACGTCCGATGCAGGCCCATCGGCGCGTCGGCGACCGACTCGTGCCGACCGACGGGATCCGAGTTCCCGCCGACCGCAGCGCCCCATCGGACGAACCCGGGAGCGACGTCGCCGGGGAAGGCCCCGGTCATCTTCCACTCTGCGTCGGCCGGCTGCGACGGAAGGCTCGAACACGCGAGCACCGTCGCGATGATGACCAACAGACCGATCGCGCCTGCGCGGAACCCCATGTCGCGCAACTCCTCGTTCGACGCGTGATCGTATTGTTGCAGGCCGAACCCCGGCAAGGCACGCTGAGAACCGCCTGAGAACGGCGATGGGTCCAACGACTCATTGACCGATCGCCCCCGAGCGAGGTTCCGTGGAAGGCCACAGCGGTCTTGTCCACACCAACGAGGCCCAGACGTGAGTTGGGAGCACCACCATGAACCTCGACACCGTGATCCTCGCCGCCGGGATGGGCACACGACTCGGTCGCCCGCTCCCCAAGCCGCTGACCCGACTGGCCGACGGTCGCAGCATCCTGCACCAGCAGCTCGAGAACGTGCGGTCGGTCCTCGGCGAGGACACGTCGATCATGCTCGTCGTGGGGTTCAAGCTGGAGCAGCTCATCGAGGCGGCTCCGGACGTGGCGTTCGCCTACAACGAGCTGTACGACCAGACCAACACCTCCAAGAGCCTGCTCAAGGCGATGCGGCTCACCGGTGACCGCCCGGTCCTGTGGATGAACGGCGACGTCGTGTTCGATCCGCTGCTGCTCAAGCGGGTCGAGCCGCTGATCCTCGATGACCGCTCCTTCGTGTGCGTCAACACCGCCCGGGTCGGTGAGGAGGAGGTCAAGTACACCCTCGCCGAGGACGGCTCGATCCGTGAGCTGTCGAAGATCGTCGAGGGTGGGCTCGGCGAGGCGGTCGGGATCAACTACGTGTCGGGCAGGGACAAGGCGGTGCTGCGTCGGTACCTGAGCGAGGTCGACGACTGCGACTACTTCGAGCGGGCCATGGAGCTCGCGATCCAGAACGACGGGGTGCGGTTCGAGCCGGTCGACATCTCGGACCTGTTCGCGGTGGAGGTCGACGTCGAGGAGGATCTCGACGTCGCCAACTCGCACCTCTGAGCGACCGGGCACCGGGCCGCCGCGCCGGGCCGCCGCGCTGCGTCGGCCCACCGAGTCGGCCCTGTCGTCGCACGGTCGGCAACGAGTCGGCCCTGCCGTTTTTCAACAACCCGCTGATAAGGTCGCAGGACCGAGATCCATGAGGTGTGTCAACCGAGATGTCAGCCGAGTCCGACAACCAACCACTGCAACTCAAGCGCCTCTCGCGGGGTCACATCGTCCTGATCGTCCTCACCACGGTCGTGGGCGTCCTGCTCGGGTACCTCGGCTCGACGCAGCTGTCGAGCGCCTCGACGTCGACGACGTCGATCCTGCTCAACCCGCTCGACGGCAACCCGTTCTACCCCAGCACACGCGGCGAGCAGCTGGTGAACATGGGCACCGAGGCCGAGGCGCTGCGCAGCGAGGCGGTGGCCGCCATCGCCAAGGAGGCCAGCGGGTCCGACCTCGACACCGCGACGCTGTTGCAGAACGTGTCGGTGAAGAACCCGCCGAACACCCAGATCCTCGAGGTCAGCTACCGCTCTGAGCAGGCGGCGGACGCCTCGAAGCTGTCCCAGGCGTTCGCCGAGGCGTACCTCGAGTACCGCCAGAAGCGGGCCGAGACGGTGATCAACGAGCAGGTGAAGCAGCTCGACACCCAGATCGACGAGGCCCAGTCGCAGATGACCTCGATCGCGGGGCAGATGCAGATCCTGCCGACCTCGTCGCCCCAGACCGAGGTCCTGCGCCAGCAGTCGCAGACCGTCGCCAACCAGATCGCATCGCTCAACGAGTCGCGCTCGGATCTGACGGCGCTTCCCCGTGACCCGGGCCAGGTGGTGACACCGGCGTCGAGCGGCAAGTCCGACATCTCGAAGTACACCGTGCTGCTCATGGTCGTGGGTGGGATCCTGGGCGCTGCGCTCGGCCTGGCCATCGCCGCTGCCCGCATGGCGAGCGATCACCGGGTGCACCGCGCGCAGCAGCTCGACGAGCTCGGCATGGCGGTGCTCGGTTCGTTCGGCACCGCGGTTGAGCGCTCGAACCGCACCGACGCGATGTCGTTGGCCGAGGAGCAGGTCAGCCGGATCCGAGCGGCGTTGATCGCGAAGGGTCGCGTCACGCCGTGGGTGCTGCTGGTGACGGGCAGCGCGCCGCGTCCCCACGCGCCGCTGGTGGTGCCCGAGCTCGCCGGTTCCTTCGCCCGCTCCGGCATGCAGACGCTCGTGCTGCACGCCACGCTGCAGAGCACCGAGCCCAGCCCGCTCGTGGACGCCGATGCCGACGTCGGCCTCTGCCAGCTGCTGCTCGGTCGCACCACGTTGCGAGACGCGATCGTCCACGTCAGCCCGATGCTCTCCGCGATCCCGGTCGGTGCCACCGACGAGGAGATCTCGGACCTCTTCGTCGGTGATCCGATGCGACGCCTCGTGCAGGACCTGAAGGACCGCTGCGACGTCCTGATCGTGACCGCCGATCCGATCACGGCCGGGTCCACCCAGTCGCTCACCCGGGTCGCCGACGCGGTGCTCGTCGAGGTCGACCAGCACGTGACGACGACGATGGAGGTGCAGGAGGCGCAGCGGACCCTGGGGATCCTGGCTGCTCCGGTCGACGGCGCCGTGCTCATCGGCCCGGGCGCGGAGACCTGGGCACGGAACTTCACGCCGCCGCTCACGATCTCCCAGCGCGAGCTGCTGCCGGGTGCGGGACAGCTCACCGAGGGCTCCGGTGCGGTGCCCCTGCCGGCGGTCTCCGACGACGACGACTCGACTGCTGACGAGGAGCCGGCGGACGACGACGCCCCCACACGCCCTGGCCGGACCTCCGGCGATCGGAGCTCGACGTCGACCCCGAAGTCCCCCTCCGGTCGAGGGTCGACCACGAGGTCGTCGTCGGACAAGGCCTCCGGGTCCGGATCCGGATCCGGGTCCGGTGCCGGCGCCACGCCGAGGTCCGGGGCTTCCTCGGCCCCCAGGACCTCCGGCTCCGCCAAGCGGCCCGCGGCTCCCGCCGAGGATGCTCCCGCCCCAGCAGACGACGTCCCCGCCCCGGCGATGAAGTCCAAGCGCCCGGCTTCGGC
>CAYSCB010000043.1:0-6278 GCA_964429335.1 uncultured Aquihabitans sp. | reverse complement strand
CCACGGGCTCGACCACGGGGCCCAGGCCGAAGAAGGCCGCCCGACCCTCGACGGGCAACGCCGACAAGACCCAACGCGATCAGCCGGTCTGGGTGCAACCAGCCGAGCGCACCTCGTCCAGGACCCGGGGACGCGAGACGGGGGCATGACAGCCCCCATCAGCCTGGAATCATCCAGACAGCTGGGTCGCGTCGCACGCGGCGGCGCTGTGAACTTCGCCGGGGCGATCGTCTCGGCGGTCACCAGCTTCCTGCTGATCCTGGTGGTGGCCAACGAGGTCGATGACAAGACCGCCGGTACGGTCTTCGCCGCCATCTCGTTGACGCTGATCCTGCTGGCGGTCGCGTCGCTGGGCACCGACACCGGACTCGCCCGCTTCGTCCAACCGCTCGAGTCCAAGCGCCGCCACGCCGAGCTGCTCGGCGTGCTGCGCACCTCGGTCACCTCCGTCACCGCCGTCGCGGTCGGGATCTCGGTCGTCCTGCTGATCGCGGCGCCGGCGCTGGGACCGCTCGTCGGGTTGCACGGCCCCGAGGGCACCGCAACGGTCAGGGTCGTCGCCATCGCCGTGCCGTTCGCCGCCCTGTCGGACCTGGCCCTCGCGCTGACCCGGGCGCTGTCGAAGATGCGACCGACGGTCGTGCTCGACGACATGATGCGGTCGCTGCTGCAGGTCGGACTCGTCGCGGTCGGGGCGCTCATCGGTTGGGGTGCCGTCGGCCTCACCTCCGCAGCGCTGCTGCCCTACGTCTCCGGTGCGATCCTCGCCGGAGTGGTCGCGATCCGGATGGTCGACAACCGGCGGCGGCACTGGGACCACCAACCCGACGGACCGGCGCCGATGGCCCGGGAGTTCTGGGGCTACACGTGGCCACGAGCGGTCGCACGCGTGACGCAGATCGCGGTCCAGCGACTGGACATCGTGCTGGTGGCGTTGATGCTCGACGCCGCGTCCGCCGCCGTCTACACCGCGGCGACCAGGTTCGTCGTGTTCGGCCAGCTCGCCGGCCAGGCGATCTACCGGGTGCTGCAGCCGCGGTTCAGCGCGCTGATCGGACGCAACGACCACGACACCGTCCGTGACGTGTTCCGCATCTCCACCGCGTGGACGATGGCGTCGTCGTGGCCGATCTACGTCGGCGTCGCGGCCGGTGCACCCCTGTACATGCGGCTGTTCGGCTCGGGATACCAGGGGGAGGGGATCTCGGTCGTGGTGATCATGGCCGTTGCGATGATGTTCGGGATGGCGGCCGGCCCGCTCGACACGCTGCTGCTGATGGCCGGCCACAGCGTCGCCAGCCTGATGATCGCCATCGTGACCCTCGCGGTCGATGCCGTGCTGTGCGTCGTGCTCCTTCCCACGATGGGCATCGCGGGTGCTGCAGTTGCATGGGCGGCCGCGGTCATCGTCAAGAACGGCCTGTCGTACTGGCAGGTGCAGCGGGCCACCGGCCTGGTTCCCCTCAGCGCAGCCGGCACCATCGTCGGCGTCGCCTGCGTGGGCACGATCGGGCTGCCGCTCGTGGTCGTCGGGTTCGTGACCGACTGGGCGGTCCTGCCGTTCATCGTCACCGCCGTGGGTGGCTGCGCCGCCTACGTCGGCGTCCTGTGGGCGGCTCGTCGACCACTCGCGCTCGACGCGATCATCGGTGCGTTCCGACCCGGTCGCGCCGCTGCACCGATCGGTGGCGCCACGTGAGCAGACGTCCGGTCGCCATGTTCGAGTCGTGGCGCGGACGGTACGCAGACAGCCCCAGGGCCATCTCGGAGCGGCTGGCCGAACGTCACCCCGACCTCCGACAGATCTGGGTCGCCGGCGCCGGCGTGGACCTCCCGAAGGGCCTGGAGCGCGTCGAACGCCACAGCCCGGCCTACTTCGCACGTCTGGTGAGCTGCGACTTCCTCGTCGCCAACGACATCGTGTCCCGCCACCTATGGAACGGGCCCCGGGTCCGCTACCTGCAGACGTGGCACGGCACGCCGCTCAAGACCATCGGCCACGACGAGGTCGACCCGGTCTACGACGCCGGTGCGCACCATCGCCGGATGGACCGCGACGTCGCTAAGTGGGATGCGCTGCTGTCGCCGAGCGCCGAGTGCACCGGGTTGTTCCGCAGCGCGTTCCGCTACGACGGTGCCGTCCTCGAGACCGGCTATCCGCGCAACGACGTGCTGCGCAGCGACCGCGCCGGGGAGATCGCCGAGCGGACACGGCAGCAGCTCGGCATCGACTTGTCGGCGAAGGTGGTGCTCTACGCGCCGACCTGGCGTGACGACGCCCGCGACGAGCGCGGCGAGTTCCAGGACCCGGGAGGGCTCGACGTCGGGGCGTTCCTCGGAGCGACCGCGGACGACGTCGTGCTGGTGCTGCGCATGCACTCCAACGTCGCGACACGCTCGTCGGAGCGCCACGAGCGCGTCCGGGACGCGAGCGACGTCGCCGACATCGCGGACCTCTACCTCGCGGCCGACGTCCTGGTGTCGGACTACTCCTCGACGGTGTTCGACTACGCGATCACCGGCCGGCCGATCGTGTTGTTCCCCTACGACCTCGACCACTACCGCCACGGGCTGCGACGTCTGTACTTCGACTACGAGGACTGGGCGCCCGGACCGGTCGTCACCACGACGGAGGCGCTCGCGGAGGCCGTGGGTGACGTCGTGGGCACCGAGCCCGGTGCGACCGATGACCGCTACCGCCGGTTCATCGAGCGCTTCTGCCCCCACGAGGACGGCGGGGCGAGCGACCGGGTGATCGACGCCTTCTTCGAACCCCACCTGTAGGACCGGTCAGCTCCGCCAGGACGGCGCCCGACCGAGGCGTTCGGCCAACGCCGCATCGGACTCCTCGAACCCATCACGCAGACGCGCCCGCAGCCCGTCGGACAACAGGTCGCCCGGTCGTGCGTTGGCCTGCGGGACCGCGCCCGGATCCCACCGCCGGAGCCCCAGCCAGTCGGTGAGCTCGACGAAGCTGGTGTTCGGGTCCGCGAAGAACCGGTCGGCGTCGATCAGGTAGACCCGGTCCCGGCCGAGCTCGGCGTCGAGGCGCGCCACCTGGGAGGCGTAGCGACCCCTGCCGACGTACGCGTGGTGCCGGTGCTCGAAGCTCCGGTAGGTCGGATCCGCGACCAGCTTCTCCTCCTCGCCCTCGAGACGACCCGACTCGGCTGCGAGCGCCTCCTCGAAGTCGAGGTCCTCGAACCCGCGGGCCCGCTCGTGCTTGTACGCGGAGTGCGCCCGCTCCACCGGGTCGCGGACCAGCATCACCGCCTTCACCCCGGGCAGGTCCCTGGCCATGCGACCGGCTGCGAGCGGGTGGAAGCAGTAGTAGCCGCTGCTCTCGAAGGTGACCTTCCCGTCGGAGCGTCCCACGGCGAGGGGGAAGTGACCCCGGTACCACCGGAGCCCACGTCCGTACTCGAGGTCGAAGTACCCGATGCCCTTCGACGCCGTCGGGCGGACCACGTCGGGATGGTTCGACAGCAGCTGGAACAACGTCGTCGTCCCGCACCGCTGCCCGCCGACCACGATGAACGACGGGAGCATCCGCAGCCCGGCGGTGGTGGTCCCCCAGGTCGTCTGCACGCCACGCAGCCCCTGCACGACGCCGTCGGGCAGCCGACGACGTGCCGACTGCGTGATGTCCCTGATGCTCATGCTGCTCTCCAACCGTCCGACGGCCCATGCCGTTCGAGCTCGCCCAGTGCGACCAGTCCGCTGTTGCGGATCACCTCACCGCCCTCCAGCTCGGCCGCCGCCAGGTAGCGGACCGCGATGGCCACGAGGTAGGCGGGCAGGAGCGTCGGCGCCGTCGGATCCCCGGCGAGCAACCCGCGTGCGTCGTCGAGACCCGCACGGACCGCGACGTCGGTGAAGCCGATCTCGGCGACACGGACGTTGACCGCGTGGTGCACCACGTCGAGGCCCACCGGGACACCCGTCTCGTAGCGCTCCCAGTCCCACAGGCTGAGGGTGGCGCCGCTCCAGCCCATGTTCCATGGGGTGAAGTCCCCGTGCCAGGCGCCGCAGCGCACCGGCTCGTCGCCGACCAGATCGGCGACGCGGTCCATCGCTGCCCGGAGCCGGTCCCGGGTCTCGACATCGCGCAGCGCGGACACCGAGTCGGACCACCGCGACCACGACGGCAGCTCGACCAGCGCAGCGGTGGTGCCGGAGGCGGAACGGGCCACCTCCTCGACGGCACCCATCGGGATGCGACGACGTGGACCGAACTGCCACGGCGACGCCGGCAGCGACGACAGGACGAGCACCTCGCTGCCGGACCAGGTCCCGTGGTGCAACAGCCGTGGGATCCTGACCCGGTCCCAGCGCGTCCCCTCGAGCAGGCGCAGGTTCTCCGCCTCGCCGCGGACGTGGCCGGCGGCGACCGGTGTGTCACCGACCTTGGCGTGGGCGATCGGACGTCCCGTCGCGTCGAACACCTGCAGGACCGCCTTGCGGTTGGCGCGCCGGGTGCCGATGCCGAGGCTGACCACCACCGGCTGGCCCAGGACCTCGGCCAGGTGGTCGGTGATGTCGCCACCACCACTGCCGACACTGCTGTTACCGATGCCGCTGTCGAGGACCTCCAGCCCACCCAGCAGGCGGGCGGGACCCACCAGGCGCAGCGCCGCTGCCATCCCGAGGCGTTGCAGCACCTCGCGGGGCGTCACCGAGCAGCTGAACCGTCGCACCGCGGCCGCGGCTGCGCGACGGTGGGAGGGGATGAGGAGGCGGGGAGCCTGCATCGACGGCACCGCCAACAGGAGCTGGCTCGACGCGTCGGGAGGCGTTGCACCGCGAGGTCGGACGCGTACGTCGGACGAGTCGGGCCACAGGCGCGCGACCGCGTCGACGAGGTCATCCACCGCGGTGTTCATCCCGGCGAAGGCTACCGGGACACCCGAAGAGCTCCTCCGGGCCGATAGCCTCTGACCTCTGTGACTGCCCGACCAGAGGATGTCCACGACGACGCAGCGGACACCGCACCGACGGTGACCGTGGTCATCGCCACGTACAACAGACCCGAACCGCTGCGGGTGGCGCTCGCTGCGGTGCTCGCCCAGGACGTCACCGGGCCGATCGAGATCGTCGTCGTCCACGACCAGACGGAGCCGGACGAGTCGCTGTGCGGCCTCGCCGAGGGCTCCTTCGCCGGTCCGCGCACGATCCGGGTCATCTCCAACGACCGCACCCCGGGCCTCGCGGGTGCCCGCAACACGGGGATCCTCGCGGCGACGGGGGACTGGGTCGGCTTCTGCGACGACGACGACGAGTGGCTCCCGCACAAGCTGAGCACCCAGTTCCGGGCGCTCGAGGCCCGTCCGAACGACGTGTGCGTGAGCGGTGTGACGATCGTGTACGGCGACCATCGGACCGACCGCATCCCCGACGAGAGCGAGATCACCACGACCGTGCTCGCCGAGCGACGGGTCACCGCGGCGCACCCGTCGACGGTGATCGTGCGACGCTCCGCGCTGCTCGACGGGATCGGCCTGGTCGACGAGGAGATCCCGGGCAGCTACGGCGAGGACTACGACTGGCTGATGCGCGCGGCGCGGCACGGTCCGGTGACGGTGGCTCCCGCCGCGCTGGTCGTCGTCTACTGGGGCCAGTCGCTGTTCTCGAACCGCTGGCAGACGATCATCGAGGCGATCGACTACCTGATGGCCAAGCACCCCGAGTTCTCGAGCTCCCGTCGCGGCCAGTCGCAGCTGATCGGACGCCGTGCGTTCTGCGAAGCGGCGCTCGGCCGGGGTTCGGACGCTCGACGCGACGCCGTGCGCTCGATCCGGCTGCGGTGGCGGGAGCCGCGTGGGTACATCGCGCTGCTCGTGTCGACCCGGCTGCTGAGCGCGCAGCGGGTCATGGACCTCGCCCACCGCCGGGGCAAGGGCATCTAGCACCGCGTCCGTCGCCGGCCTCGGCGCCTGGCGACATCGCTCGTCGGCATCGTCTGGCGGCACCGTCTGGCGACACCGTCTGACGACATCGCCTGACGACATCGCTCGTCGGCATCGCTCGTCGGCATTGTCTGGCGGCGTCGTCTGACCCGGTCGGTGCGCCGCTCGGATGCGGGCCCGGCCGATGCCGGTTCCGGACGGGGGCCGGTAC
Source organism: uncultured Aquihabitans sp. (assembly GCA_964429335.1). Lineage (GTDB taxonomy): Bacteria > Actinomycetota > Acidimicrobiia > Acidimicrobiales > Microtrichaceae > Dermatobacter. The sequence continues at coordinate 161 of CAYSCB010000043.1, read as the reverse complement.
CCTGAGCCGAGTCGAATGTCCCGGGTCCGCTCGCTGTCCGTGGTCGTCGCCGCGTTGTGCGGCGTCGTCGTGCTGGGTGGACTCGTCGCGTCCAGGGACGCGCGAAACAACGGGGGTGACGCCCGTCACGGGCACGATAGCTCGCCCGAATCGGTCAGGCT
>CAYSCB010000042.1:0-14470 GCA_964429335.1 uncultured Aquihabitans sp. | reverse complement strand
GACCGCGAACGGGAGCGTGCGGAACGTCGGGAGCGCCGGGAGCGGTAACGCGCCGAGCGTCGGGAACGCAAAGAGCGCGAACGCGAGGAGCGCGAGCGGGAGCGTGAGGAGCGGGAACGGGAGCAGGCGCTCGAACGTGAAGCGAAGGAGCGCGGCCAGCAGAGCACCGCGATCGACCGCGAGCCATCCGAGCACGACGCAGAGGTGTCCCGTCTCGACCCGGACACCGGCGACGGTCCAGACTCGTCGTGATGCCAGACAGCCCCACCCCGGAGGAGGGTGACGCGACACGACCCGTCGGGTCACCGGTCGACACCCCCGGGCAGCGCGAAGCACTGAGCGACCTCCGCCGGCGTCGTCGCCGCCGCCGGTTGGGCAACCACGAGTGGGGTGAGCTCGCCTACCGCGTGTACACGACGACGCTCGCGGCGATCGTGGCGGTGGTGTTCGCCTCGGGACTCATCGGCGACGACCGCCTGGATGCGTCCTCGACCGCGACGTTCCAGGCGAAGGCACCCGCGTGGTTCGGTCTCGCCGCCGCGGTCGTGCTGCTCGCCGGCATCCGCTCCGGCGTCCGCGGCGGCCCCCTCGCGCTCGAGCGCCAGGACGTCCACCACCTGCTGCTCGCCCCGATCGAGCGGGGGTTCACGCTTCGACGCCCGGCGACGGGTGTCCTCGTCTACTCCTGTCTCGGCGGAGCGATCGTCGTAGGCCTGGGCGTCGGCCTCTTCGACCAGCGCCTCGGCGGCGCCGCCATCCCCTGGTTCGCGTCCGGCGCGCTGTTCGGCGTGGCGCTCGCAGCGCTCGCCGTCGGCGGCGGCTTCCTGACCGCCTCACGTATCGTCACACGGTTCGTCCCGCTCGCGGTCGGCTGGTTGCTCGTCGCGTGGGCCCTCGCTGACGCCGTCGGGTACGCCCCGACCGCACCGACGACCCTGCTCGGTCAGATCGTCGTCTGGCCGCTCGGGTTCAGCGCCGTCGCGCTCGCACCGCTCGGCGTCTCGCTCCTCCTCCCGCTGATCGGCATCGCGACGATCGGTGGGCTGTCGATCGAGTCGGCCATGCGACGCACGGCACTTGTCGGTCAGCTCCGCTTCGCCGTCACCCAACAGGATCTCCGCACCGTCGTGCTCCTCCGACGCCAGCTCGCCGCGGAACGTCCACGGTCCCGCCCCTGGTTCCCCGCACTGCCGACGCCGCTGGCCCGACGGTTCCCGGTGTTCGCCCGGGACCTCCGGAGCGTGGCCCGCTGGCCGGTGGTCCGCGTCCTGCGGCTCCTCCTGATCGGCGCCGCGATCGGACTGACAGCGAGAGCTGCGTGGGCAGGGACGACCCCGCTGGTCCTCGTCATGGGCATCCTCGCCTATGTCGCCGCCTTGGATGCCGCCGAACCGCTCGCCCAGGACGTCGACCACCCCGGCCTGCTGTCCTCGATGCCCGAGATCGAGGGCATCGTGATGGTGAAGCACCTCGCCGAGCCCGTCATCGTGATGGTCGGCGTCGGACTCGTGTCGATCGCGACCGCCTACCTGGTCGACCCCACACCGGTCGTCTGGAGCGTCGGGCTGCCGCTCCTGTTGCCTGCGGCGCTGGCAGGTGTCGCCGGCGCAGCGGTGACCGTCGTGTCCGAGGCGACCCTGGACACCTCCCAGGAGGCGATCATGCCTCCGGAGGTGGCGGGTCCGCGTCTGCTGTTCCGGACGGTGTGGCCACCGGCGGTCGCGGTGATCGGGATGCTGCCGATGTTGGCCGCGCGGAGCGCCGAGCGCGCCGGTCACGATCCGACCGCTGCGGTGACGACGACAGCGATCCCGGTCGTCCTGCTGGGAATGGCCGTCTTCGGCTGGGTGCGCTTCCGAGCGGACATCCATCGAGCCATGGCCGAGGCGACGGGTGCTGGAAGTGGAACTGGAGCACGGACGTGATCCGGAGATGTGGCTCCGAGGCGATCGAAGGGTCGGAGGACGGAGTGTGGGACGGCGATGAGCAGGCGTGAGAGCGGACGGTCCGGAGAACGTCGGGAGCCGGCTGCTCTGTCGGTCGAAGGCCTCTCCAAGTACTACGGCGACGTCGCCGCGCTGGAGGAGTTGGACCTGGAGATCCCAGCAGGGCAGGCCGTCGTGCTCGTCGGTCACAACGGATCGGGCAAGTCGACGTTGTTGAGCATGGCCGCCGGGGTGCTGGAGCCGACCGACGGCGAGGTGTTGGTCCACGGTCGGGCCAACGACACCCTCGAGGCCCGGGCCGAGCTGTCGTGGCTACCCGACACACCTGTCCTCTACGACGACCTCAGCCTCTGGGAGCACGTCGAGTACGTGAACCGGATGCACGGCGGCACCGGCGACGACCCGTTCCTCGACGAGCTGCTCGAACGACTGGGGATCGACGACCGCCGGGACCACCTGCCGTCGCAGTTCAGCCGCGGGTTGCGACAGAAGTCCGCGATCGCGGTCGCGCTGTGCCGTCCGTTCTCGGTGCTGTTGGTCGACGAGCCGTTCGTCGGACTGGATGCCACCGGGCGTCTCGCGCTGCTGGAGCTCTTGGAAGAGGCTCGTGGGAACGGCGCGACCGTGCTCGTCGCGACCCACGATCCCGAGGTAATCGACCGCTTCGAGCGCGGTCTCATGCTCTCCAACGGCGAGCTGGTCGCAGACGGCCCTGCGACGGACCTGCACGCACTGCTCAGCGCTGATGACCGACGCGCCGGCTGACGACGTCTGATCCGGAGCCGCGACGGGTGTTCGCGTGCGAGATCGACGCACCACACGTCGGATCCACACGCGAACAGCCGAGAGCGCTCCCTTCAGCCCCGGAACGGCCGGAACGCCTCAGCGAGCGCGTCGAGGTGCTCGATGCGCTGTTCGCCACGACCCAGCGGGGCATCGGGCACGATCACCTCACCGACGCCGACCGCCTCCCACGCAGCGACCGTCTCGGCGATGCGTTCGGGTGTGCCGGCAACCGCAGCCCGTGGGGCAGCGCGCTCCACGAACCGCCGAGCGCGGTCCTCGTCGTCGGTCGGCAGGAGCAGCGCCTGGGTGCTTCGCCCGATCGTCGACGGGTCCCGTCCGATCCGCTCACACGCCCGATCGAGCACGGCTGAGCGTTCGGCGATCACCCCCGGCATTCCCCACATGTTCCACTCGTCGGCCCAGCGCGCCGCGACGCCGAGCATCCGGTCCCCCTTGCCGCCGACGAGGATCGGCAGCGCACCGGATGGCTTGGGCTCACAGATGGCACCGTCGAGGTGGAACCAGCGTCCATCGAAGGTCGTCCGCTCCTCGTGGAGCATCGCGGTGATCACCTCGCAGCACTCGGCGAAGCGGTCGACACGCTGACGCACGGGCGGCAGCTCGATGCCGTACTGGTCGTGCTCGTTGCGCTGCCAACCCGCTCCGAGTCCGAGCACCAGGCGGCCAGGCCCCCCACCGCGGGCGCTCAGGCGGTCGACGGTGACGGCCCACTTCGCGGTGACCGCAGGGTGGCGGTAGGTGGTGCCGAGCACGAGCGACCCGATCCGGACCCGGTCGGTTGCGACGGCCAGTGCGCCGAGGACCGCGGTGGCCTCGAGCATCGGTGCATCCTCTGCTCCGAACCCGCCTCCGTCGCCCATGAAGTGATCCGCCACCCAGACACCGTCCCAACCGGTGGTCTCGGCATGGCGAGCGACGGCGAGCACGTCGTCGACGGGTTGCATGAGACTGGGCCAGACCGAGAAGCGCATGGGTTGATCCTGCCCCACCACTCCCCGGTCCAGCCGCGCTCTGCGCGCTCTCCCCCCCTCCCTCGCCGAACTTGTAGCCCACACGTCACCCCAACGACCGCCAGCTACAAGTTCGATGTGGGCCACCGCCGACTCGTCAGCGCCGGACTCGGGCGAACACCGCACAGAGGTAGGCGCGGTCGGCGACGGTGATCGGATGATCGACCGGCTGTCCCGTCCTCCGCACGACCTCGAGGCGAGAGCCCGAGCGGGCCGCACCCGAGTGCATGGAGCGCTCGAGGTCCTCACCCGAGACCCTGCTCGAGCAGGAGGCCTGGACGAGGATGCCACCGGGTCCGACGACCCGAACGGCGAGGTCGCTCAGGGCCGCGTACGCCCGCAACGCCGCTGGGACGTCGTCCCGACGGTTCGCGAAGCTCGGCGGGTCCACGACGACGACGTCGTAGCGCTCCCCCGTCCTTCCGAGCTGCGTCAGCACCTCGAACGCGTCGCCGACGGTCCCACGGTGGCCGACTCGTCGAACTGTCGGGATCGACCGGTTCATCGCGAGGTGGCGGGCGGTCCCGGCCACCGCATGCGGGCTGAGATCGACGCTGTGCACGTGTGTCGCACCGCCAGCGGCAGCGTGGACGGTGAACCCGCCCCCGCAGCAGAACACGTCGAGGACCCTCGCACCGGCGGCCAGCTCGCCGACCCGTCGCCGGTTGTCGCGCTGGTCGAGGAACCAGCCGGTCTTCTGTCCGTGAGACACGTCCGCCGTGAAGCGCAACCCCAGCTCCCGGAACGCCACCGGACCGGCCGGTTCGGAACCCCGGAGCGTCACTCCGTCGGAGATCCCGGCCGGAAGAGGTCCTGCAGCCACGGTCCGTGCGAGACGCAGGATCGTCGCCCTCGGTGCGATCCGCCGGTCGATCGCGTCGAGGAGACCTTCGAGGTGCGCGAACCACGCGGCCGAGTAGAGCTTGACGACAGCGACGTCGCCGTAGCGGTCGACGACGACGCCGGGCAGGCCGTCGTCCTCGCCGTGCACGACACGCCAGGCGGTGGTCGTCGGGTCCGACGCCAGGACCTCACGACGGTCCGCTGCAGCATCGAAGCGATCACCCCACAGCGCCTCGTCGACCTGCCGCGGCGCGCCGGCGTGCAGCACCTTGACCCGGATCTGCGAACCCGGGTCCCACAGTCCCACCGCGACGAACCGGCGACGGTCGTCGAAGATGACCGCGACATCGCCCGGCTCACCGGTGCCGTCGCCGTTGCGACCTCCACGGACCGACGTGATCGACCCCGCGAACACCCAGGGGTGGCCGCGCCGCACGTGCTTGAGGGCCTCGGAGGTGAGTCGGACCGCGAGGTTCGGGGACCGGCCTGGAGACGACGACGTCCGGTCCATCGGACGCTCCATCACACGTACCGCCGTATCGCTGCGGTGGCTGCGTCGGCGTAGCCACCACCGAACTCGAGCGCGTGGACGACGAGCGGCGCGATCTGGTGCAGCGGAACCCGCTCACGCCACCCGTCGCCGAGCGGGAGCGCCTCGTCGTAGGCGTCGGAACAGGCTCCTGCGAACCCACCGAAGAGTTGCATCATCGCGAGGTCGAACTCACGGTGTCCGCCGTGGGCGGCCGGGTCGATCAACCAGCTCGTCCGCTCGTCGTCCACGAGCCCGTTGCCCGCCCACAAGTCGCCGTGCAGCCGGGCCAGGCAGCGACCGAACGCGACCTCCTGTGCGGAGTCGCCGGGACCGGAGCGTGCCCCGTCGATCCAGGCGAGAACGATGCGCACGGACTCGGCCACGTCACCGCCGGGCAAGCGCGTGACGGAGATGGCCTCTGCGCCGAGGTCGTGTGTGACCGCGTCGACGAGATCTCCCACGAGGGTCATCGGCCCGGTGCGGATCGTGGCGGCGTCAGACCGGCGGCAGGGACTGCTGGGTGTCCATCATGTCGGTCATGATCATGCGGATGAACTCGTCGGCCTCATCCGTCATGCCGCCGGCGACCCCACCGTAGATCGCACCGCTGAGAGCTGTCTCCCCCCGAGCGGATGCCTCCTCGGCCTGCGCTACGGCATTGGCCAGGTCCGTGGCGAACGCCGCTGTCACACCGGGCAGCGTCTGCGGTCGTGTCACGGCCATGTGGATGGCGTTGGGGTACTGCTGGCCGTTGAACCGCCAGCCGCGCTGTCGCATGAAGTCGTTGACGAGGTAGATGTCGAACTCGTCGGAGGTGAAGCTCAGCACGAACGTCGGCCGTCCCATGAGGCGCAGCTGCGGATGGCTCTCGATCGTGGCCTTCATCTCCGCAGCCGCGTCGAAGATCTGGCGGGCGTAGCCGAGATAGCCGTCGCGGCCGAGCGACACCATCGACGCCCAGGTCGCGGCGAGCAGACCGCCGGAGCGGGAGCCGTCCATACCGGGTGAGCAGTACTTGCCGCCGGTCCAGTCGGTGCGGAAGAAGTACTGGCTGTTGCGCAGCGCCCTGTCACGGAACAGGCACACCGAGGTGCCCTTCACCGAGTAGCCGTACTTGTGGGTGTCCGCGGAGATCGTGGTGACCCCGGGGAGCCGGAAGTCGAACACAGGGATGTCGGCGACTCCGAGCTCCTGGCCGAACGGGAGGATGAACCCGCCGAGGCACCCGTCGACGTGCAGGCCCACGCCCCGCGCGAGCGCCAGGTCCGACAGCGCGGCCATGTCGTCGACGGTGCCGTACGGGTAGTTGCCGGCGGATCCCATGATGGCGATCGTGTTGTCGTCGATGAGCTCCGCCATGGCCTCGACGTCGACGAGCGTCGACACCGGGTCGACCGGGGCGACCCGCAGCTCGACACCGAACAGGTGACACGCCTTGTCGAACGCTGGATGACCGGTTTCGGGCTTCACGAAGTTCGGTCGGGTGATCCCACGGGTCTTTGCGGCGTGGTCGCGGTAGGCGAGCACCGCGTGGGCAATCGACCCGGTGCCGCCGCTCGTGACCATGCCGACCGGTTCGCCGTCGGTGACCGCCTCCGCGTGGAACAGGTCGAGGGTCATCGCGATGATCTCACCCTCGAAGCGCGTCGCGCTCGGGCACATGTCGCGCTGCAGCACGTTGACGTGGGCGAACAGGCCGAACGCCTTCGTCAGGAAGTCGTAGTGGGAGTGGTCCCCGCAGTACATCGTCCCCGACACCTTGCCGGTCTCCCAGAACGCGTCCTCCTCCTTCGACATCTGGGCGAGCTCGTCGAGGATCTCGGTGTGGCTGCGGCCGTGGCGCGGCAGCGTGCGGTTGACGGCGAAGCGGTCGGCGTACGGGAAGTCGGTGCTGCTCATCCCGCCATTGGACCAGCGCACGTGGCGGTGGTCCAGCCTCGGTGAGGATCCGTGCCCGATCCTGGCGGGCCTCGCGACGCTGGAGGCTCAGTCGGCCGACGAGTCCAGGCAGTCGAGGACCGCCTCTTCGTCGTCCGCCACCCCGGCGTCCGCGAGCAGCACCGCTGCGTCGCTGAGCGGGATCACGTTGCGCCGGGTCGCCTCGGCTCGCACGAGCTCCACGGCAGCTGTCGCGGCCGGCACCCAGGGGCGCAGCTCGTCCACGCCGGCGACCCGCGAGGCCCATGCGTCGATCCATGCACCGATGTGGTCACGGATGAACAGGCGGATCGCTCCCGCCGCCACCCCAGCGGCCTCGTTGTCACCGGCGTCGATCGCTTCGGCCTCGGCCATGACGGCCATCGCGAGGAACTCGAGCTCGGCGATGACGTGGTCGGGTCGATCGTCGGCCACCTCCAGCCCGAAGGCCCGGTAGAAGCCCGCGATGTCGGCGAGGCGTGGCGTCACCCCACCGGCGGAGGCGACCACGTTCGATGCCTCGTACGGAGCGACACGTCCCAGATCGAACCAGCGGACCCAACGCCCGGCGAGCTCTGCCGGGTCGGCTGGCACACCAGGATCTTCGACGGCCTCCAACCTCCGCAGCGCGCCGTCGGCGCCCGCCGCGGCGAGCGCGGCGCGCAGCGCACGATCGATCTCGGGGTCGATGAGTGCTGCGGTGTCGGGTCCGAGCACCTGTGCGAGGAGCGCGCTGGCCACGGCGACGGCCCTCAGCCGGCCGATGTCGGTGTCGTAGGAGGTGACGGACACGAGCTCAGGCGTCCAGCACGAGGGCATCGACGTTCGCCGCCGGGCACTTCCGAGGACCGACGTCACGGCTGCCACCCGCCCACACGGCGAAGGCGCAGGTCGCGACATCGCCCGGCTTCAACGTGATCTCCCCGTCGTCGTGACCCCCGAGCGGCTTGACGATCACGACGCTCCATCCGTTGTCGGTCCGCACCCCCTTGCCCATTGCGTTCTGGGTCGCCGCGGACGTGGTGGTGGAGAAGCCGTTCGCGATGGCCTTCTCTACCGAGGTGGCGCGCTTCGCTCGCCCGGCAACGGGGTTCTTGACGTGGATGGCCGGCAACCACTCGGTGGCCTTCGCTTCGACGTAGGAGTCGATGCCGACCTCCTCCGGCGGCACGTCGTGGACGATGGGATAGGTGTCGACGCTGCGGTTCGGGAACGCCCGGTCGAGGCCCTCGTCGCCCTTGGTGACCATGCGCTGCCAATCGGCCTTCCAGTGCAGCAGGGTCGCAGCCGTGGTCGCCGAGCCCATCATCCGCAGCGTCTGGTCCGCGTTGCCAGGTGCCAACAGCACGGCGCAGGCGTCACGGAAGTCGTCGACCCGTACGGTCATGTCCTCGGGACGGCCGTCGTTCCACTCGAGCCGGAACCCGATCTTCTCGCCGTCGTGGACCGACCGGACGCGGACCAGGGTCACGCTCGGATTGGTCCTCTGGGGCAGCGTCATGTTCTGCGGGCCGAGGACGACCTCGGTGTATGGGGTGTCGCCCCAGGCGGAATCACCGGGATCGAGCGGCACCTTGTCCACACGCCTGGATCGGACGCCACGGCCCGCGTACTTCTGATCGCCGCTGCACCCGGCCAACACGGCCGCACCGGTGCCGATCGCGGCGCCCTTGAGGACGACCCTGCGGGAGGTCAACTGCTCGATGAGGCTCATCAGGTCCTCCTCAGGTGAAGTTGTAGCGGTAGACGTTCAGCGCCGGATCGAACGGCGCCCGTTCCACGGTCGGGACCTTCAGCGGCATGTCCACCACCTGGTCGCCGTTCTCGGCCCACGCGTGGACCCGGTCGCCGACGAGCTGGAAGCGGGTGATGATCCGATCCGTGCTCACGGCCAACAGCAGCGCCGCGAGCAGTTCGGGGTCCTCGCCGTTCATCGCCTTGCGGTACGCCTCGATCGCGGCCCTGGAACCGGGGCCGAACAGCATCGACAGGAACGCCTCGCTGTCCACGTGGATCGGCGGGATGTAGTACACGTTCGGTTCGAGGCCGAACTGCGGGTAGAGGGGCTTTCCGACCTTCCGGACGTGCACCAGGAAGTCGATCGGGTTGTCCTCACGCGCCTCGGCCGGCTTGCTGAGGTAGCCGAAGGAGCGGATCTTGCCGATGCAGTTGCGCATGCAACGCGGCTGGATCCCCTGCTCGACCGCAGGGAAGCAGAACACGCACTTCTCGGAGACCTTGGTGGTGTGGTTGTAGAACACCTTCTTGTAGGGACAGGCCTCGAAGCAGACGCGGTAGCCGCGGCAGCGCTCCTCGTCGATCAGCACGATCCCGTCCTCGGGTCGCTTGTAGATCGACTGTCGGGGACACGCCTGCAGACACGCCGGGTAGGTGCAGTGGTTGCAGACCCGTGGGAGGTAGAAGAACCACATGTCGTGCGGCAGCTTCAGGTGGTAGCGCTTCCCGGTGAGTGAGACGTTGGTCTCGTCCTCGCCCTTGTTCGGATAGGCGTAGTCCATCTCGTTGGGGTGCCAGGCGATGTTGCGTTCTCCCGGCGGCGCGGCTTCGAAGATGGTCTTGCCCGCGTAGGTGTCACCGTCCCAGCTCTGCGGACCGAGAAGATCGAGCTCTCGGACGTCCCATGCCAGTGGGTAGGAACCCCATGGCTTGGTCTCGACGTTGTTCCAGAGCATGTACTCCTGGCCGTTGCCGGAGGTCCAGCACGTCTTGCACGCCATGGTGCAGGTCTGACAGCCGATGCACTTGTTGGTGTCGAACACCGCAGCAGCCTGCCGCTGGGGACGGGACTCCTCGTACGGGTAGGTCATCGTCCGGTTGATCTGCCAGTTGAACACGTCAGCCATCTCTCAACCCTTCGTCGTGGCGATGTAGCCGCCGGCCAGGAACTTCTTCATCGATGCACTCGCGCTGCCGGGGCGGTACCCCTGCTCGGCGGGGTACCAGACACCCTCACCGCTCTCGCCGCCGTCCTCGGCCTTGGTGAACTTGACGAACGACTCCTTGGGGGCACCCACCGCTCCGTAGACGTCGAGCTCGAAGCCCTTGCCGATGAGCTGGCCGGCGCCTTCCTTGCGGGTGAGCGAGTCGGTCATCACGGTCGGCCGCAGCCACGCCCGGGTCACCGACTGGTGGCTGCCGTAGCGGTAGCCCGCCTGGTAGTTGGTCCGAGGGTTGCGTGCCAGCTTGTCCTCGCGCTGCTCGTGACCCTCGACCGAGCCGTGGGTGGCGACGTGGAAGTGGAACCACGCCCTGGCGACCTTGCGGACCACCGACGGGTTGATCCGTGCCCGCACCAGCCAGCGGCACACGTGGTAGTCGTCGGGCTTCTCCTTCCATCCCTTGAACGGGCGGTCCGACGGATCCGCGTCGACCCAGACGTAGTCGCCGTCGCGGACACCGAGCTCCTCGGCGTCGTCGGGATGCAGGTCGACGTATCCCTCAGCGACCCACGGCTTGCGCTTGTCGTGACGGTAGAAGTCGCCGTACGGGCCGAAGATCAGCACCTCCGCGTCGGTGGAGGCCCCCATGGAGTGACACGCATGGCGGTACTTCGGCGTGACCAGCACGTGGGTGAAGCCGTCCGGGCGCAGCGGATGCTCGGAGTCGACGATCTCCTCGGGTGTCCGCACCACATGGCGGACCTGGCGCACCTCGGTGGACATGTCGCTCGGGTCGAGCCCGTAGTCGCTCGGCTGGGCCGGGTTGATGAACGGGTGCGGCATCGCCATGATCACGCCCGGCTCGTACACCGTTCCGTCGACCGGCTCACGGTGCAGCGGGAGGTTCTCGCCGTACTCGATGAACTCGTCCTCGTCCCGGTAGAACTCGAGCCGCCCCGACTTGGTGTACCAGGGCTTGGACTCGTTGGTCTGCTCCCAACCCGGGATCCGAGGCGTGGTCCGCATCATCATCACGAACGGCGTCCCGCTCTTGCAGGACTCGTGCAGCTGGTCGAACGAGAAGCCACGCGTGGCGTTGCCGGCATCGAACACCCGCTGGATGTACACATCCGGACGGCCTTCGGTGACGAACCGCCAGTAGTCGGCGAAGCGCTGGTCGCCGAGCTTCTCGGCCAGCGCCGCGGCGACGAGCGCGTTGCACTCCATGTCGTCACGCGTGTCGTAGACCCGCTTCATCGGCGTGGCCGGCCACGCCTGGAGGAACGGGTTGGTGATCGAGCTGTAGACGTCGGGGAGCTGGCGCTCGGGCCACGAGTCGACGCCGAAGACGACGTCCGCGTACTCGCACGAGGCGGTCCAGTACCACTCGTGGTGGATGATCATCTCGATCTTGGGCAGCGTGTTGACGAACACGTCGTGCGCGCCCTTCGCGTTGCCGAGGAGCGAGTTCGAGTTCGCGAAGTGCATCGTCTTGGTCGGCGTGGGCATGTGGGTGTGGCCCGTGAACATCTTCTTGCCGACCTTCAGAGGGCGGTCGCCGTAGTTGTAGTAGTGCGCCGACTCCGCCTTCAGGCGCTTGTTGACCTTCGCCTTCTGGGTGGGATCGAGCGTCGCGTTGAACGGGTCCTCGTAGCTCCACTGTGCGATGCCCGAGAAGTTCGGGAGCCGGTAGTTGCCGGAGAACGAGCCGACCGTGCCGCCGAAGTTCCCCATGTTGTTGGTGAGGGAGGCGACGAGGATGATCGCCCGATCCTTGTTGTCGTTGTTGAAGAAGTGGTTCGGACCCATTCCTGTGAGGAACAGCGTCTTGGTGGGGTTCGCCGCGATGTCGTGGGCGAGCTCCTCGATGGCATCGACGGGCACCCACGTGACCTTCGAGATCTGCTCCGGCGTGCAGGTGTCGTCGAGATACTGCTTCACGGCATCGAACACCGGCCGCACCTCGACCTGGGTGCCATCGGTGAGCGTCACCGTGAAGGTGCCCTCGAGTGCGGCGTCGACGTCCTTGGGGAAGTTCGTTCCGGTCTGGTCACGGGTCACGACCGCGGGGGCGTTGGTCCGGGAGTTCCACACCACCTGATCGCCCCACTGCTCGCGGAGGTCCCGTGGCACGTACTGGATCGGTTGCTCCGCTGCCGGTGGAAGCGGCGCACCCTGGTCGACCAACTGGACCGTGCGCAGGTTGGCGGACTGGTAGCCCGGCAGCAGGTCGCGCGCCTGGAGCAGCTTCTTCGTGTCGGTGCGGACGAGCAGCGGGAGATCGGTCTGCGTCTTGACGAACTGGGCGTCGTAGAGGCCGTCGCGGACGATGACGTGTGCCAACCCGAAGGCGAGCGCAGCGTCGGCACCGGCCCGGATCGTGATGTCCCGGTCCGCCTTGCAGCTCGACGACTGGTACTCGGGCGCGATCGTGACGAGCTTGGCGCCGTGCAGCCGCGACTCGGTGAGCCAATGGCCGTCGGGCATCTTGGTGGCGATCCAGTTCATCCCCCACAAGGTGATGAGGTTCGCGTTCTCCGCCGTGTTGAGGTCGAAATCCAACGCCTGCTGGCCGGTGACCATCGGGTGACCCGGCGGGAGGTCGGTGTGCCACGCGAAGCTGTCCCAGTGGCGACCCCCGTACGACGATGCAGGGTCGACGCCACGAACGGCGACGTCGAGCAGCGCCATCATGTTCGCGAGTCGGTAGAAGCCACCGATGCGGAACGGCGCGTTGCACGGCATGCCGCCCCGGAACTTCAGCACCTGGGTGCCGGCGCCGTGCATCGCCTCGATCATCTCGGGCTCGTAGTGGCCCTGCTCCTCGAGCAGCTTCGCGCCCTTGTCGCCGCTGTAGGTGGTGGCGACGTCCACGTACACGTTCGCGACGATCGCGGCGGCCTCCTCGTGGGTGACCTTGACGAACGACTCCTTGCCCCGGCCCGTCCGGTACTCGATCGGCGGCTGGCCGTCCGGGTCACGGGGCATGCCGGCGTCGAACCACCGCTTGAATCCCTCGCGCACGTAGCAGCCCTTGAGGCGCCGGTCGCTGTAGGTGCGTCGGATGTAGGCAAGGCCGGACACGCATGCCCGGGGATCCCAGCGTTGCGACGCCTGGTTGCCGTACGCGTCGGTCGCCCGGTTGTACCCGAACGACGGATCCGCGTAGACAGCGACGCCGTTCTTCACGCTGGCCTTCAGCAGGCACCCGTGCGTGTCGTTCGGAGCGCACAGGTAGTGGAACGTGGAGTCGGGCCGGTAGAGGTCGCGGTACACGTCCTCCCAACCGCGGTTCGGGTAGGCGGCGAGCGGGTTCGGGATCGTGTCGATCGCCCTGAGCATCGTGAGGTGCTCCGCGATCGTGGCACGGCCCCCCGAACCTGCCATCGCCGCCAGCAGGGCACCGGGACCGGCAGCGAGCATCGCTCGGCGGGGCACGGCGTCTCGCCGATCACCCTCAGGCACCTGGTGGCTGTCGTCGTCCATCGCCATGGGATTCCTCCCTAACGCAGGTTGTTGGCGGCGACGCTAAGCCCGTCAGCGGCACATGAGGCAACTCCTGGCGTCACAATTCGGTATGACTTGTGCCACCGCTTGCTGAATGGACTTCAGGTGACCGATGTGGCTACCCGGGCCGCCTCAGCCGGATCCACCCCGGAGCGGGCGGCCAGCCAGCAGGCGATCGGCGCCGCCTGTCGGGCCGAGGCCCGGGCGGCCACTCCCGCGAGGTCGAGCAGCTCGGTGATCTCGCTCGCGGTCGGCGCGGCCAGGCCCAGTGCCTCGGCGTACGCGCCGAGCCAACGTGGCACCTCCGGGTCGATGTCGTCAGCCATCAGTCGTCTCCTTGGGTGAGGTCGAACTTCTGAGCTCGTCAGAGATGAGCTCGGCCAGGCGCGGCAGCTCGTCGAAGGCGAGCTCATCCGGGCCGCGGGTCGTCGCGTCGGTGATCCTGACCCACACGGCGGGTCCGGACGTGACGTCCTTGCGGGCAACCCCGCTCCTTCCCATCTCGACGACACGATCGGACAACGGCATGAACCCCTCGGCGAGCACCACGTCGAGTCCGCCCATGTGCGCGGTGACCAGCGATGTCAGATCAGAGGCATCCGCGGACGGCGACGGTCCGTGGTGGTGCGATCCGCCCGTCCGGGTCTGCGGCGACCCTTCGAGGAACAGCACGGCGGCGCCAGCACCGCCGAGCAGGACCATCCGGGCTCCGGCCGCCTGGTGCCGCCACGAGTCCGAACCCTCACGGTCCACCTCGAAGCCGTGCGATGCGTGCTTCACAGTCCCGACACTCAGTCCGCTCTCGGCGAGCAGCGGGATCAGCGATTCGATGATCGTGGTCTTGCCGACACCGGACGCGCCCACGAACGACACGACCAGGGGACGGGTTCCCTGCTCGCTCGACATCGCTACCTCCTGTGGGCTGCCGCGAGGACCCGCCGCCGAGGTGGTGGCCTCGGTATGTGGCGGGGTGCTGGTGTCCATGACGACGGGTCGCCTGGTGTCCAT
>CAYSCB010000041.1:6258-14679 GCA_964429335.1 uncultured Aquihabitans sp. | reverse complement strand
GCGCCAACGTGCCCATCCGACTGCGTCCGCACCGGCCGTCGGGTGCGGTTCCGACGGTCAGGGCCTTCGAGGACGACGTCGAGGAGGCGCGTGCTGTCGCCCGTTCGTGTCGGGACGCGCACCGACCCGGGGTCCCGTGGACGGCACAGGCGGTGCTGGTGCGGACCAACGCGCAGGCCGCCCTGTTGACCGAGGCGATGTCGGCGGCGGCGATCCCCCACCGGGTCCGCGGCGCCGGTCGGCTGCTGGAACAGCCCGAGGTGCTCGAGGCGCTGAAGGCGCTGCGTGCCGCTGCGTCGCTCGATGTCGCCCTTGCCGACCTCGATCATGACGCATCGTCGGGCGGTCGGCTCACCGAGGAGCGCGCCGCCAACGTCGCCGAGGTCGTCCGCCTGGGCCGCGAGTTCCAGGCGCTCGAACCCGCCGGTGACACCGCGGCGTTCCTCGCGTGGGTGACGACGACGCTGCGTGACGAGGACCGCGGCAGCGGCGAGGCGGTCGAGATCGTCACCTTCCACGCGGCCAAGGGGTTGGAGTGGTCAGTCGTGCACGTCGCGGGTCTGGAGGAGGGATACGTCCCGATCCACCACGCCGAGACCATCGACGACGTCGACGAGGAACGCCGGCTGCTGTACGTCGCGCTCACACGAGCGCGCGACGAGCTGCACTGCACCTGGGCGCGGAAGCGCACGTTCGGGTCACGGACGATGAAGCGCTCGCCGTCGCCGTGGCTCGAGTCGATCCAGGTCACCCTCGGCGTCGCTCCGACGCAGGTCACACGGAGAGCCGGAGCGGAGCGAGCCCGTGCAGCACGTCGTCAACTCCCGAAGTCACCGGCAGGTTCCTCCGGACCCGAACGTGAGCTGTTCGAGGCCCTGCGCACCTGGAGGCGCGAGCAGGCACGAGCAGCGGACGTCCCCGCGTTCGTCATCTTCAACGACGCCACGCTCACCGCCATCGCCGAACGTCGCCCCCGCAACCGCGCCCAGCTCCTACGGGTGCCCGGTGTCGGTGAGGTCAAGGCACAGCGATTCGGCGACGAGGTGCTGCGGATCGTCGCCGAGATGTCCGGATGACCACGCGCCGGTCCCGCCCCTGCCGAACTCGGGTCAACCGTCACGGGCGGCGAGCAGCTCGGCGAAGCGACCAGCGTCGAACGCGATGAACAACCCCTCCGCCTCGGCTCGCAGCTCGCCATCGGCGACGATGGTCCCCCGGGCCCAGATCTTGCGACCCTCGCGCCGGTCGACCCAGCCCTCCATCCGGAGCGGAGTGCGCAACGGCGTCGGGCGGCGGTAGTCCACACCGAGGTGCGCGGTCATCCCCTGGATGCCCGACAGCGACTGCGCCGCGCCGAGCAGCTCGTCGAACGCCCCTGCCACGTACCCGCCGTGCACGCACCCGGGAGGGCCTTCGTAGGCCGAACCGAACGTCACGTCGCAGACGACCCTGTTGCCCTCGTAGCGGACCTTCATCGGCGGCGACATCGGGTTCGCCAGTCCGATGAACGGGCTGCTGTCGAAGAACGCCCAGCGTTCCGGGTCATCCGGATCCACTGCACCGCCTGCCATCGCTGCCTCGGCGAACCCCTCGTAGGCCTGTCCCGACGGCAGCCTCGCGAGGATCTCGGCGATGGCCTCGAGGTCGTCAGCGGCGGACGCCAGCTCCTCGACCGTCGCCGTGGTCGAGCTCAGGTGCTCGATGATGCCGCGCACGACTCCGGCGAGACGACGGAGCTCCACGCGCCGCGGCGTCGACTCGAGCGCGGCGATCGACTCGATGCGCGGGCTCTTCCAGTCCCCGGAGCTCATGACGGCTCCACGTCGTAGACGGCGAGGACCGGAGTGTGATCCGATGGCTTCGACCCCTTGCGCGCGTTGCGGTCGATCAGATCGACCTCGGTCCGCTCGGCGAGCGCGAGCGACGACAGCAGGAAGTCGATGCGCATCCCACGTCGCTTGTGGAAATCACCGTTGCGGTAGTCCCAGTACGAGAAGATCCCGTCCTCCGGGTAGCGGCGACGCAGCGTGTCGACGAGACCCCATCCGACGACCTCCGCCAGCGCTGCACGCTCCGCAGGGGTGACGTGGGTCGACCCCTCGAACGCAGCCGGACTCCACACGTCCTGGTCCGTCGGCGCGATGTTCCAGTCGCCGAGCAGCACGAGCAACTCGTCGGGTGAGTGGTGGATGTCCAGGTGCCTGCGCAGTCGACCGAGCCACGCGAGCTTGTAGGCGTAGTGGTCGTGGCCGACCTCACGACCGTTGGGGACGTAGACGGTGCCGACGCGGACACCACCGCAGGTGGCCCACAGCATCCTGGCGTCCGGGTCGGGTTCTCCACCGTCGTCGAAACCGGCGACCACCTCGCTGATGCCGACCTTCGACAGGATCGCGACGCCGTTCCAGCGTCCCTCGCCGTGGTGGACCGAGTCGTAGCCGAGTCGCTGGAAGTCCATGCCGGGGAACTGGGCATCGAACATCTTCGTCTCCTGCAGGCAGAGGACGTCCGGCTGGACATCGGTGAGCCACTCCTCGACGCGCGGCATCCGGGCGTTGAGGGAGTTGACGTTCCACGTCGCGATCAGCACCGCGGCAATCTACGCGTCCACCGACGCTCGGTCCTCAGGAGCGGCGACGACCATCCATCACGCCACGTGAGGCACCCGGATCTGCCCCGGGAGCACCCGAACGACGCCGTAGGCTCGGATGTGTGAGCGATCCCCTTTCCCAGCCCGGTCAGCCCACCACCGAGACGGACCCGCCGGCCACGGAACCGCTCGGCCCCAACGCATGGCTGGTCGAGGAGAAGTACGAGCAGTACCTGGCAGATCCGACCTCCGTGAGTGGGACCTGGCAGGAGTTCTTCGCCGACTACAACCCACCCGGTCGACCCGCGACCACGCCGCGTCCTCCGGCAGCTGCAGCCTCCACCACGACGACGCCCCCCGCTGCTCCAGCACCATTGACGACAGCAACAGCGACGACAGCAGCATCGACGACAGCAACATCGACGACAGCAACATCGACGACAGCAACATCGACGACAGCACCCGTCTCGGCCGGGCCGGCCGGGGCGACCGCCACCGCCACCGAGGTCGCGGCCGCGGTCGAGGGCGAGCCGATCCGCGGCGTCGGTGCACGCATCGTCGCCAACATGGAAGCCAGCCTGGAGGTCCCGACAGCGACCTCGTTCCGCGTCGTGCCGGCGACGCTGCTGGAGGTGAACCGGAGCGTGATCAACGGCTACCTGGGCCGCACACGTGGCGCCAAGGTGAGCTTCACGCATCTGATCGGGTTCGCGATCGTCCGGGCCATCGCCGATCACGTCCCGGTGATGAACAACCACTTCGTCGAGGGCCCTGACGGCAAGCCCCGACTGGTGCACGAAGAACACGTCGGGCTCGGGCTCGCAGTGGACCTGGAGAAGGCCGACGGCTCGCGCACCCTCGTCGTCCCGGTGATCCGCGACGCCGACACGATGGACTTCGCCGGGTTCAGCGCCGTCTACGACGAGCTGATCCGCAAGTCGAAGACGAACAAGCTCACCGTCGACGACTTCCAGGGCGCCACCGTGACGCTCACGAACCCCGGCACGATCGGCACCGAGCGCTCGGTCCCCCGTCTCATGCCGGGCCAGGGGGTGATCATCGGCGCAGGAGCCCTCGGCTTCCCCACCGAGTACGCCGGGGCCGATCCGCGGACGATCGCCGATCTCGGCATCTCCAAGGTGCTGACCCTGAGCTCGACCTACGACCACCGGATCATCCAGGGCGCCGAGTCCGGACTCCTGCTCAAGAAGGTCGAGGAGCTCCTGCTCGGCGACGACGACTTCTACGACGACGTCTTCCGCTCCATCGGCGTCCCCTACGAGGCCGTCCGCTGGCGCCAGGACGTCGTGGGCGACGAGGGCAGGGAGACCGCCCAGGTCGTCAAGCAGATGCAGGTCTCGACGCTCATCAACATGTACCGGGTCCGAGGCCACCTCATCGCGGACCTCGTCCCGCTCGCGGCGAACCCACCGGAGATGCACGCCGAGCTCGACCCCGCCACCTACGGCCTGACGATCTGGGACCTCGACCGGGAGTTCCTCACCGGGAGCGAGAACGGGATCTACGCGCCGGTCGGCGGTCTCACCCGCCAGCGTCTCGGCGACCTGTTGCACGTCCTGCGCGACGCCTACTGCCGCACCATCGGCATCGAGTTCGGCCACATCCAGGAACCGGAGGAGAAGCGCTGGATCCAGGAGCACGTCGAGGGTCAGCCGATGCGACTCGACGTCGCCGACCAGCGCCACATCCTGACGAAGCTCAACAGCGCGGAGGCGCTCGAGAAGTTCCTCGCCACCAAGTACCTGGGACAGAAGCGCTTCGGCCTCGAGGGCGCCGAGTCGCTGATCCCGATCCTGGACGCGATCCTCGAGGAGGCCGCCGAGAAGGGCATGGACTCGGCGGTCCTCGGCATGCCCCACCGGGGACGGCTCAACGTGCTGGCGAACATCGTCGGCAAGTCCTACGACCAGCTCTTCCGCGAGTTCGAGGGCTACGTCGATCCCGACTCGATCCAGGGCTCGGGCGACGTCAAGTACCACCTCGGCCAGGAAGGCACCTTCACCACTCGATCCGGCGTCGACCTACCCGTCCGGCTCGCGGCGAACGCCTCGCACCTGGAGGCGGTCGATCCCGTCGTCGAGGGGATGGTGCGAGCCCGGATGGACGAGATCCCCCACGACCGCTCCCGTCGGTTCCCGGTGCTCCCGATCCTCATGCACGGCGACGCCGCGTTCGCCGGTCAGGGCGTCGTCGCCGAGACGCTCAACCTGTCGCTCATCAAGGGCTACCGCGTCGGCGGCACCATCCACGTGATCGTCAACAACCAGCTCGGCTTCACCACACCACCGGAGTCAGCACGATCCTCGGAGTACCCGACCGACATCGCGAAGGCGGTCCAGGCCCCGATCCTGCACGTCAACGGCGACGACCCGGAGGCGTGCGTCCGCGTCGCGCGGCTGGCGTTCGCGTACCGCCAGCAGTTCCACAAGGACGTCGTGATCGACATGGTCTGCTACCGCCGGCACGGCCACAACGAGGGCGACGACCCGAGCTACACGCAGCCGCTCATGTACCGCAAGATCGACGGCCTGCGCAGCGTCCGCAAGCGCTACGTGGAGACCCTCGTGCGTCGCGGCGACCTCACCCTCGACGAGGCGGAG
Source organism: uncultured Aquihabitans sp. (assembly GCA_964429335.1). GTDB lineage: Bacteria > Actinomycetota > Acidimicrobiia > Acidimicrobiales > Microtrichaceae > Dermatobacter. Next base: position 9,468 of record CAYSCB010000041.1, on the reverse strand, counting down.
CAGGCCCTCGAGGACTTCCACGCCCGCATGCAGTCGGCGCTCGACGAGACGAGGCAATCGGCACCGACCGACGAGATCGTCGCGGCTCCCCACCCGCCGAGCAGGGGTGTGCTCCCCCACATCGTGACCGGCGTCGCCCGCTCCGAGCTCGACCGGGTCTTCGCGGCGTTGGACTCCGTCCCGGACGGGTTCACGATGCACCCCAAGCTGGCCAAGCAGCACGAGGCACGCCGGAGGATGTACGACGACGGTGATGTCGACTGGGCGCTCGCGGAGAGCCTGGCGTTCGGGACGTTGCTGCTCGAAGGCACCTCGGTGCGCCTCGCCGGCCAGGACTCCCGGCGCGGCACGTTCTCCCAGCGCCACTCGACGTTGTTCGACTACGACACGGGCGCCGAGTTCGTCCCCCTCCAGCAACTCGCCGATCCGCCCGGGACCATGCTGTGGATCTACGACTCGCTGCTGAGCGAGTACGCGGCACTGGGGTTCGAGTACGGCTACTCCGTCGTGTCACCGGAGACGCTCGTCATGTGGGAGGCGCAGTTCGGCGACTTCGCCAACGGCGCGCAGATCGTCATCGACCAGTTCATCGTCGCGGCGGAGGACAAGTGGGACCAGACCTCGGGTCTGGTGATGCTGCTCCCCCACGGCTACGAAGGTCAGGGCCCGGAGCACTCCTCCGCCCGCCTCGAGCGCTTCCTCACGCTGTGCGCCGAGGACAACATCCAGGTCTGCATGCCGACGACCTCGGCGCAGTACTTCCACCTCTTGCGACGACAGGTGAACCGCAGCGTGCGCAAGCCGCTGGTGGTCGCGACGCCCAAGTCCGGGCTGCGTGACAAGCGGTGGCGATCACCGCTCGGTGCACTCGAGCAGGGAAGCTTCGAGGAGCTCATCGGCGACGACTCCGCGGAGCTCGATCCGGCGAACGTCCGCCGTGTGGTGCTCGCTGCCGGCAAGGTCGGTGTCGAAGCCGTGACCTGGCGCGATCACGCGGGGGCCGACGTCGCGGTCGCACGCGTGGAGCAGCTCTACCCGTGGCCGTTCGAGGCGATCGCGAAGGAGCTCGCCCGCTACCCGAACTGCACCGAGATCGTGTGGCTCCAGGAGGAGCCAGAGAACATGGGCGCGTGGAACACCGTCAAGGGCCACCTGTTCCGCGCCCACGGCGACGCCTTCCGGATCCGTCGCGTCAGCCGCCCCGACGAGGGGTCACCGGCCACCGGGAGTCACACGATCCACACCCAGGAACAGGACATGATCCTGTCTGCCGCGTTCGCGCCGTTCGAGTCGCCAACCGGCGACCAACCGGTGTGAGGCGGACTACAGCTCGAGGCCGAGGACCGCGCCGAGCTCGTCGAGCGCCACATCCGGATCGGTGACCTTGATCGTGTGCATGCCCATCGCCCGGGCCGGTTTCAGGTTGACGCCGAGGTCGTCGAGGAACACCGCCTCGTCCGCCTCGATCCCGAGCTCCTCGAGCGCGACCCGGTAGAACGCCAGCTCCGGCTTGCGCACACCGATGACCGACGACTCGACGACGACGTCGAACAGGTCGAGCAGCGGACCGAAGCTCCCGCCGCTCGACCAGTCCGGGTTGCCGGTGAGGAAGTTGTTGGTGAGCAACGCCGTCGCGTACCTCGTCCGGCACCGTCGCAGCGCCTCGACCATCCGTGGCCGCAGCTCACCGTGGAGGCAGGCGAGCACCTCCAGCCCATCGACAGCGTGACCCCATTCGGCTGCTTCCGCTTCGAACTCGACGACGAACTCCTCGATGGAGAGCTCGCTTCGCTCGAGCCGCGCCCATGCGTTGTCGTCGGGGTTCGTCGAGTTCATCCTCCGGAGGAATTCGGTCGGCAGACCAGCACGTCGTTCGTACGCGGCGAAGGACTCGAACGGGCTCGAGAGGATCACACCACCGAAGTCGAACAGCACCGCCTCGATCACGACGCGCATCGTAGAAGCACACGCCACGCGCGAGATTCGCCGCTTCGCGTTGGATTGCTGCTTCACTAAGCAGCGACATGTCGAAGGAACACCTCGTCGTCGACGGGTCCAACATCGCAACCGAAGGTCGAACCGCGCCGTCGCTCGCACAGCTCAACGACGCTGTGACCGAGTTCGTCAAGGAGCACCCGTTCAAGAACGTGGTCGTGGTGGTCGACGCGACGTTCCCGAACCGCATCGACGATTCCGAACGGGCCGAGTACGAAGAGGCGGTCCTCGCCGGCGAGCTGCTCACACCACCTGCCGGCGCGGTCGGCCGTGGCGACGCGTTCGTGTTGCAGATCGCCGAGCGTTCGGACGCCACCATCCTCTCCAACGACTCCTTCCAGGAGTTCCACGCGACGTACTCGTGGTTGTTCGACGACGATCGCCTCTGGGGAGGCAAGCCCGTCCCGGGCGTTGGATGGGTCTTCGTCCCACGCGTCCCGGTCAAGGGCGCCGTGTCCCGACGCTCGTTCCGGGATGCGAAGGCCGCGAAGACCGGGACCGGATCGGCTGACGGCGGCCGGTCGACATCCCGCGCCACCCGATCCAAGGACACAGCACGCTCCAAGGACACAGCACGATCCAGAGACACAGCACGCTCCAAGGACACAGCCTCGAAGGAGCAGCCCGGGAGACACTCCTCAGCGACAGCCGCGCACGGTGGTGACCGTCGCCGGCGACCCAGCGGTGAACCGATCAACACGCCGCCGGTCTTCCTGTCCTTCGTGACCGCTCACGCCGTCGGCTCCTCCGTCACAGCAACGGTGGTCGAGTTCTCCTCGCACGGCGCGTACGTCGACGTCGACGGCGCACGCTGCTACATCCCGTTGAAGTCGATGGGCGATCCTGCCCCGCGCAGCGCTCGTGAGGTGCTCGCGATGGGCGAGGTCCGCTCCTTCATCGTGCAGGGTTTCGACACTCCCCGTCGGGGCATCGACCTTGCACTACCCGAAACCGACGTCGTCGGCTCCGGGTCGTCCGGCTCCTCGGCTCCGCGGTCGCGCAGGCGTCGCAGCGGACCCGTCGACTCGGGCTTCCAACAACCCGTCCTCTCCGAGGACAGCGCCGAGGAGGCACCAGTGGCAGCGAAGAAGGCACCGGCCAAGAAGAAGGCCCCCGCCAAGAAGGCACCGGCCAAGAAGAAGGCGCCTGCGAAGAAGGCACCCGCCAAGAAGGCACCGGCCAAGAAGAAGGCACCCGCCAAGAAGGCACCCGCCA
>CAYSCB010000041.1:0-6158 GCA_964429335.1 uncultured Aquihabitans sp. | reverse complement strand
CCCGCCAAGAAGGCACCGGCCAAGAAGAAGGCACCCGCCAAGAAGGCACCCGCCAAGAAGGCACCCGCTCGACGCTGAGACCGGTCACCGATCGGAGTCAACCGCACGGCCCGAGCGATCGGGCCGTGCGGCGCGTCCGGGACGGGTTCCGGACGTTCAGCGCACCGCCGGTACGATCCGACGCATGGGCGCGCAGTTCATCTTCACCATGCATCGCGTCGGTCGATTCGTCCCGCCGGACCGCGAGGTGCTCAAGGACATCTCGTTGTCGTTCTATCCCGGCGCGAAGATCGGCGTGATCGGTGCCAACGGCTCGGGGAAGTCGTCTCTGTTGCGGATCATGGCAGGCGTCGACGAGGACTTCACCGGCGAGGCACGGCTCACCCCCGGCTTCACCGTCGGCCTGCTCGAACAGGAACCGCAACTCGACCCCGACAAGGACGTCACCGGCAACGTGATGGACGGCGTCGCCGAGACCTCGAACCTCCTGGGGTCCTACGAGGCGCTCATGGCGCGCTGGAGCGAGCCGGACGTCGACTACGAGAAGCTCGGCAACGCCCAGGCGGAGCTCGAGGCGAAGATCGAGGCCGCCGGCGGTTGGGATCTCCAGCGGACGATCGAAATCGCGATGGACGCACTGCGGCTCCCACCCGGCGACGCAGACGTCTCCAAGCTGTCAGGCGGTGAACGCCGCCGGGTCGCGCTCTGTCGACTGCTGCTGTCGAAGCCGGACCTGCTGCTGCTCGATGAGCCGACCAACCACCTCGACGCCGAGTCGGTGGCATGGCTCGAGCGCTTTCTCCAGGACTACGTGGGGACCGTGGTCGCCATCACCCACGACCGCTACTTCCTCGACAACGTCGCCCGTTGGATCCTCGAGCTCGACCACGGCAAGGGCCACCCGTTCGAGGGCAACTACTCCGGTTGGCTCGTGCAGAAGCAGGAGCGCCTCGGCCAGCAGGAGAAGCAGAACGAAGCACGGCGGCGCACCCTCGAGCGGGAGCTCGAATGGGTGCGCATGGCACCCAAGGCTCGACAGGCCAAGTCCAAGGCCCGCCTCTCCGCCTACGAGGAGCTCCAGAAGGAGGCCGAGGAAGCGCGGGACTCGGCATCACGCCTCGAGATCTCGATCCCGCCGGGTCCACGCCTCGGCGACCAGGTGATCGTCGCCGACGGGCTCCGCAAGGGCTTCGGTGACCGCCTGCTGATCGAGGACCTGACCTTCTCGCTGCCGCGCGCCGGGATCGTCGGCGTCATCGGGCCGAACGGCGCCGGCAAGACCACGCTGTTCCGAATGATCGTCGCAGCCGCCGACAGCGATGCCGACCCGACGCTGCAGCCCGACGCCGGCTCGCTGACGATCGGCTCGACCGTGGACCTTGCCCACGTCGACCAGTCACGGGACACGCTGGACGACGATCGCACCGTGTACGAGGAGATCACCGATGGCAACGACGTGCTCGTCGTCGGCAACAGCGAGGTGAACGGTCGTGCCTACTGCGCCAGCTTCAACTTCAAGGGATCGGACCAGCAGAAGAAGGTCGGCAAGCTGTCGGGCGGTGAACGCAACCGCGTCCACCTCGCCAAGCTGTTGCGCCGCGGCGGCAACGTGCTGCTCCTCGACGAGCCGACGAACGACCTGGACGTCGACACGCTCCGTGCGCTCGAGGACGCCCTCGAGTCGTTCCCGGGCTGCGCGGTGGTGATCTCCCACGACCGCTGGTTCCTCGACCGGATCTCCACCCACATCCTCGCCTTCGAGGGTGACTCGCAGGTCCGCTGGTTCGAGGGGAACTTCACCGAGTACGAGGACTTCCGCCGACGTGAGCTCGGCGCGGATGCAACGCAGCCCCACCGAATCAAGTACAAGCCGCTCACGAGGTAGCTGACGATGGACCCCCGGATCCTGCGTCGCCTGATCCTCGTCGTGTTCGTCGGCGGCATCGCGGGGATGATCGTCGGATCGATCGCGGACAACAACGGGGCGGCGGTCACGTTCGGCCTGCTGACCGCTGTGGCGGCGATCTGCCTCATGGTCGTGACATCGGTGACCTCCCGCACCGAATCGACCCCGTTCGACGAGGCCCGCGCTGAGGAGATGGAGTCACGTGTCCAGGAGCTCATCGCCGCCGGCGCTGACGAACAGAGAGTCCGCGACCTCGTGCGCGACGCCGTGCTGCTCGGACGGACAGCTCGACGCGTCGACGGCGGACCCACCACCGCACCCGCCTCGCCGCCGCAGCGCCGCTCGACCTCCGACCGTTCCTGACCCGGCGCCGGAGGGGTCGCCGCCACCTCATTCTCAGGCCGCTCGACAGAGGCTCCGATACCTCCTGCATGGCAGCCTCCAGCACCACCACCACAGACCCGCCCGTCACGGGCAGGGCGGTACCGCCCCGCCGGAGTCGTGCCGTGCTCCGTGACGTCGAGCCCGGCAGCACCGTCGACTGCGCCCACTGCGGCGAACGGGTCAAGTTCCAGGCCAAGGTCCGTCACCGTCAGGTGATCTGCAACGTCTACATCAAGGGCGTGTGGAACCGCGTCGAGCACTTCCACTCGGAGTGCTACGGGCTCGCCGGCGAGCCCCATGGACCGGTCGACACCACACCGGTGGTTCGCAACCGGGCCCGGGCCGCGGAACGCCGCCCCGCCTGAGCCCGCCGCAACTGTCGACCTCCACAACCGGACGGTAGGGTGCGCGGTCGTGGCGAACGAAGCGGATCACCGGCTGGCACACGACCTCGCGACGCAAGCAGGGAACCTCCTCCTGGATCTCCGCACACGGCTTCTCGCCGACGGCGTCGAGGCATCGGCCATCGGCGCCCAGGGTGACTCGATAGCACACGATCTGCTCGTCGGACGTCTCGCTGAGGAACGCCCGGACGACGCCGTGCTCAGCGAGGAGTCCTCCGACATCGACCGTGCTGACCGGTCACGGCTGTCTGCCAAGCGCGTCTGGATCATCGACCCGTTGGACGGGACGAGGGAGTTCCGCGAAGGCCGAACCGACTGGGCCGTCCACGTGGCACTGGTCGAGAACCAGATCCCCACCGCTGGCGCCGTCGCCGTGCCGGCGCTCGACGCCCTCGAACCGCCCGACGTCGATGCGAGCAGCACACGAACCGACCCGCCTCTGCGCATCGTCGTCAGCAGGACACGCCCACCGTGGTTCGCCGCGGCGGTCGCAGATGCCATCGGCGCGACGTTGGAGCCCATGGGTTCCGCAGGGGCCAAGACCATGGCCGTCGTGCGCGGCGACGCGGAGGTGTACCTGCACGCCGGCGGCCTGAACGAGTGGGATGCATGCGCTCCGGCGGCTGTCGCCCTCGAGGCCGGCCTGCACGTCAGCCACATCGACGGCTCACCGATCCTGTTCAACCAGGCCGACACATCCACCGGTGACCTGCTGATCTGTCGGACCGAGCTCGCCGCGACCATCCTCGCGGCCATCGGCGATGCCGAGTCGACCGGCCCCGACGAGGTGTCCGGAGCCACCGGATGACCGGTCTGGTCCTGGCCGACACGGACCGGTTCACCTTCACCGAGGACGGGCCGTGGGTCGTGGATCGGGACCACCTCGCTTGGAACCGTGGACTCGCGGTCATCCGCACGACCATCCGCCGCCAGGTGCCCCTCCTGACCGGTCGACGGCGCGTCCCGCCCCCCGTCCGCCTCGCGGAGGTGGCGACCGTGCTCGGCGGCGCGCTCGGCGGATGGGCGCTGCAGGACCGTCGACAGGGAGTCGCCCGCTCGCGGGCCGGGCTGTCACGACGGCTGCGGATCGCAGCGGAGCGTCTGGGTCCCACCTACATCAAGCTCGGTCAGATCATCTCGAGCGGTGAGGGGCTGTTCCCGTCGGAGCTGGTCTCGGAGTTCCGCAAGTGCCGGGACCAGGTTCCCGCCGAGACGTTCGAGGTGGTCCGACGGGTGGTGGAGGAGGACCTCGGTCGTCCGCTGGAGCAGGTGTTCTCGTCGTTCGACCCTGTACCTCTGGCAGCGGCGTCCATCGCCCAGGTGCATGTCGCGAAGCTCGTCTCCGGCGAGGACGTCGTCGTCAAGGTCCAACGCCCGACGATCCGCCAGCAGGTCCAGTCCGACCTCAAGGTCATGTCATGGCTCGCACCGTTCCTGGTCGGCCGCATCCCCGTCGCCGCTCTCGCCAACCCACCTGCACTCGTGGAGCTGTTCGCGGAGACGATCCTCGAGGAGCTCGACTTCCGCCTCGAGGCCGAGAACATGCTCGACGTGGCCGAGGTGTTCGCGCAGCTCGGCCAACGCGGCTGGGTCATCGCACGCCCGCACCCGGAGCTCGTGACCCGACGGGTGCTCGTGATGGAGCGTCTCAGTGGGTTCGCGTTCGAGGACCTCGAATCGATGCAGGCCGCTGGCATCGACACCCACGAGATCATCCGCATCGGGATGAAGGGCTTCACCGAGGGCTGCATCGTGCACGGCATCTTCCACGGCGACCTGCACGCCGGGAACCTGTTCGTCACCCCGGAGGGTCGCATCGCGTTGATGGACTTCGGCATCACCGCCCGGATGACGCCGATGCAGCGATCCGCCTTCCTGCGGATGATGCTGTACGGCGCGATGGGTGACGTCCCCGGTCAGATCGAGGCGTTCCGCGACCTCGGCGCGTTGCCGGCCGACACCGACATCGACGACGTCATCCGTGAGCTCGGGCTCGACCAGGCGCCGGTCGATCCGACGACGCTCGACCAGGAGCAGCTCGTCGGCGAGATCCAGCGGATCATCAAGGCGCTCATGGGCATGGGGGCGCGCCTGCCGAAGATCCTCATGCTGTACGTGAAGAACCTCGTGTTCCTCGACGGAGCCATCGCGATGCTCGCCCCGGACCTCGACATCGTCGCGGAGGTCGCCTCCCTGTCGACCGGGCTCGCGAACGAGCACGGCGATCGGTTCGCCGCCGAGCTCGGCGTCTCCGCCGACGGGTTCGCGGTCGACGAGGCAGCGATCCGCGCGAGCTTCGGCATCGTCGACGACTCGACCGAGCAGTTGACCTACTCGGAGCTGCGCCGCCGCCGCGAGACGATCCGTCGCCGCCTCGAGCGCCGTTGAACCCACCGTCTCCGGCGCGCCGACCCTGCGGCGGCTGTGGACCAGACTGTCAGGTCCCCCCGATCCCGAAAGCACCATGACCACCTCGAACACCATCCCGGTCCCCGGGAGCTCTCACACCGTCCCGGTCCCCGGGATGCGCAACGTCGCGATCATCGCCCACGTCGACCACGGCAAGACCACGCTCGTCGACGCCATGCTGCGACAGTCAGGTGCATTCCGCGAGGGCGCCGAGACCGTGGACCGCGTCATGGACTCGATGGACCTCGAACGGGAGAAGGGCATCACCATCCTCGCCAAGAACACCTCCGTGCGCTGGCAGGGCGAAGGTCGTGACGAGGTCAAGATCAACATCGTCGACACCCCGGGCCACGCCGACTTCGGCGGCGAGGTGGAACGGGCTCTGACGATGGTCGACGGCGTCGTGCTCCTCGTCGACGCCTCCGAGGGCCCGCTGCCGCAGACGCGCTTCGTGCTGCGCAAGGCGCTGTCGCTCGACCTCCCCGTGATCCTCGCGGTCAACAAGGTCGATCGTGGCGACGCCCGCATCGACGAGGTCGTGAGCGAGGTCGAGGAGCTGTTCCTCGACCTCGACGCGGATGTCCACCAGCTCGACTTCCCGATCGTCTACTGCAACGCGCGCGCCGGGCGGGCATCGACGGACCGGCCGACGACGGCGGAGGATCTCGATGCGGACCTGACTCCGCTGTTCGAGCTGCTCGTGGATCACCTGCCCGCGCCGACCCACGAGCCCGGCCATCCGCTGCAGGCGTGGGTCACCAACCTCGACGCCAGCCAGTTCGTCGGTCGACTCGCCATGTGCCGCATCCTCAACGGGACGATCCGCCGCGGCCAGCAGGTCGCCTGGTGTCGGGCCGACGGCTCGCTGGAGCGGGCCAAGGTGGCGGTTCTGTACGTCACCGAGAACCACGAGCGGGTCGAGGTCGCTTCCGCCGGGCCCGGTGAGATCATCGCCGTGGCCGGCCTCGACGACGTCACCATCGGCGAGACGCTGTCGGACCCCGACGACCCCCGACCGTTGCCGGTCATCACCGTCGACGAGCCGAGCCTCGCCA